>DAOPYU010000139.1:0-10021 GCA_035353095.1 Candidatus Sumerlaeota bacterium
TTCTGTGTGCGAATTTTATCTGAAAACCGCAGTTGAACATCCCAGCCACGGCTTTTCTTTCAGGCGGGCGAGGACGCCCGCCCTCCCGGAAATACCCATTTTCAGGGGGAGAAAGCGGTTCCCGGGAGCGCCCATCTCCTGATGAGCGTAGTCAAATCCCTCACCCAAAAGGTGAGAGAACCAAAACCGTTTTCGCGCCATAACACAAGAACAAATGACCCGTTTTCGGCCCTCAACGGCGGTTTTCACGTTTATCGCCCACGTGCCGCCCCTTCCACTCGCGGCCTCAACGGCCCGGCTTTGCCATGCGCCTTTGCGATTTCCATAAGCCAATTCTTATTCCCCGACACCCCCCAAAAATTACAACAATTTTCCTAAAGTTCCGGCCTGAAAAATCCGATAGGAAAAGTGGGAAGATTATTGACAAACTGGAAGCGCCCGCCCAAAGGGAACAGACTCAAAGCCTCAAAGTCTTGACCCCTCGGTATTTTTCCAGCCTCGTCAGGATTCAGCTGAGCCCCCACACGGTTTTACCTTCGTGTCGGGTGAGGAGGCCAGACATGCAAGAATCGGGTGCCTTGAAACAGAAAACGGCCTGCGTCCGCTGTCCCAAAGTCAAAATGTCCGACCCCACCCTGATGGCGTCCCAGACGGCCCCGCCCCCGCCCTTCTCTGCCGACACGTCCCTGCCCAGATCCATCCTGCTCGTGGACGATGAAGCGATCATCCGCGACATGGCCAGCGACCTGTTTCAGAGGATGGGATACACGGTGTACACCGCTTCCGACGGGTTCGCCGCGCTCGAACGCTTTCGGGAACTCCAGGACGAGGTCGGGGTCGTCCTGCTCGACTTCTCCATGCCCCGGATGGGAGGCCTCGAATGCCTCAAACGCCTCCGGGAAATCAAACCGGACATCCGCGTCCTCTTTTCCAGCGGATACGACCTAGCCTATGAACTCCAGCACGAGCAACTCCCGTGCATCTGCGGGTTTATACAGAAACCGTACCGTTTCCACGATCTGGAACAAGCCATTCAGACCCTGCTGGAAAACTGAAAGACCCCGTCTTTCCGGGAAAGCGCTTTCTCTTTCTTGCCCTAGGAGACAGAAAAAAGAGGGGCAACGGTTCCTGAACGCAGGGAGGAATCATTCGCGGCCCTCAGTCGAACCCGTCCCTCAGGGAACCCAGTTTACAATACCCTGCGGAGGATGCAGTTCCCGCCACTGCCGGAAGGCGCGTTCATCCCGTACCCCGCCTTCAATCACGGCCTGATAGATTTCGATCCCCATGACCTGTTCCTCGACCGGCAGGTCGTTCTTGATCGTCAGAATCGCCTCGCGGGTTTCCGGCGTCAAAACCGCCAGGATGCGCTCCGCCACATTTTCGAAATACCCATCATAATAGGACCCCTTCAGAATATGGATGATATCCATCTTCCAGGTGTCCCCCCGCTCGCTCACATAGGAGACATGCCACTCGAGGCACCGGTCCTCCGCGTCAAGCAGGTTGGCGTACTGGATCGAGCGGATTCCCTTGTTTTCCGCCAGACGGGCCATGGCCAGAAAGCTGTCGGAAAGCCGGAACGGATCGGTGTACACGTGCAGGTCAATATCCCGCCTCTTGATGAGCAGACCGTTCTTGAGCGACCCGACCAGATTCGCCGTCGCACCCACCGACTCCCAGATTTCCAGAAGCCGGGTCTCCCGGAGCACCTCCCGCGCCTGTTCCTGATACATCTCCGCAAGCTGCAACACCTCACTCATACGAACCGCTTCCCTTTTCTTTTCTGAATATCGGACGGGATAAGGTTCCGTCCGAATAAAACTCCGTCCCCTCAATTCCCCCCGGCCCCACTGTACACCCGAACGTAATCCACGTACATATCGGCCCGACCGTCGTAACGCGAGAGATCCACGGGCCAGCCGCCGCCGGCGGCCAGGTTGATCAGGAAATAGAACGGCGCCTTCTTCGAAACCTCCAGCGTCTTGTGGCGGGCCACTTCGAGGTTGTCGCAGTAGTAGATCGTATCGGTCCCGGTGATCTTGCACCCGTAGGTGTGAAACGTGTCGTACCAGGTCGAGGGGATGCCGAACTTGCCCATCTGAATGGGATTGTGAACGTCCTGGTACGCCTTGTCCTCGGCGGCCTTCCCCGCCTCCCCCTGATTCCAGGCGTGGGGCGCGATGGAATACTTGTCGTGCGCGTTGGGCGTGCGCGGACCTTCGCCGCCGTAGGCCTCGATGATGTCCAATTCGTCGCACGGCACTTTCTGGCCGGGCTGGGCGGCGGATTCCTTCAGATTGTTGCTCAGAAGCCAGAAGGCCGGCCAGGCCCCGATGGCGTTCGGCCCGAGGAAACGGCATTCGAAGTAACAGGGCGCCTGGGCCATGATCCCGCTCCCATCGTTCTTCACCGACGAGATCAGTCCGGCGCTCTTTTTCCCTTCATCGGCGCGGATACGCAGGTAACTGTCCACCTGGCTGAAGGGATTGTTGGGCTTGTCGAAACTCGTGAAACGAATCTTGCTGAAGTCCTGCCAGCCGTTCGGCGGTTTGTGGTCGTAATAGACCGCCTTCGCATCGGTCCCGATGGAAAGGGGACTCTTGAAATCGTCAGCAAAAACCTGTTTCATCCCCTGCGCCGCGGGGGGCATCTCCCTGGGCAGACCCTCGTTCCACAGTACTCCGCCCTTGTTGTAGAGTTGGAGGCAACAGATGTCTTTCAAGTCCCCGTTCTCTCCCGAAATCCGGACCGTGACCGGGCCGTGGGGATAAGCATTCGCGGGGAAGACGAAAGATCCTTTCCCCTGACCATCCAGCGCGACTTCTCCGACAACCGAGTCCGCCCCGAAACCGTCCCCCTGTTTCCAACACTTCGCCGACAATTTTGTAAACTTCGGCGCGACGATCTCGATCCGGGTGTCCCCCTGGATATCGGCGCCATAGGCGGGGGAGGTGACCCGAATCAGGTTCTCGTGGGGAACCGGGACATAGGGTTCCTCGGTCCCGGTGGCCAGGGAGACCTGAAGAGCCAACGTCAGCGCGCAGATCAAAACGGGCAGGAGAATCCACTGCAGGTTGGCGCTTTTCCTGTCATCAAGCCGCTTCCGGCGATTCTCGACAGACATCTGCGCAGAGTTGGTTGTGGAAGTGATTTCTGTATTCATAGAGTTTCTGCCTTCCCATGATGTCACCATCGAGATCTTCCCTTTTATGATAAATATCCATCCCGCGTTTTCAAAAGCCCCCTTCGTTTCACGGGCGAACGGCAGCCACGGGGGGAGCAGAGGTCGGCGCGAAAGGTTTGATTGAACCATCCGCATTGAACGGAATCGGATCCACACACAGCCGTCCCTGCGTTTTGCCGCCCGACTCGCCTCGATACGAAAACCACTCCCCGCCATCGGGACCGGTGAAAACCGTGATATGACCGCCCAGAAAGACCTGGGGCTGTTTCTTATAGGGCCCCCAGATCGTGTCGGCCACGGAGGCGCCCACCCAGTAGCCGGGCGCCAGATCGGGAGGGGTCTCCCCGGAGGGTTTCCCGTCCTTCCCCGCCTCTTTGTAAGGAGCGGCTGTGAAGAGAATGTACTTGTCCCCCCGCTTGATCATCCACGGACCTTCGAGGTATTCCGGACTGGTTTTCCGGCCGACATCGCTGTTGTCGCGCGCCACCACTTTTCTGCGCTCACCCACCAGATTGATGTCCCCCTTTTCGATGCCGGTGAGGTCCACTTCCTGAATGAACACATCGCCAAAGGGCATGACAGCATAGGTTTTCCCATCGTCATCGCCAAAGAGGCTCGTGTCGCACCCGGCGCCCTTGAGCCAGGAGATATGCTCATAGGGGCCGGTGATCTTATCGGCCACTCCCACGAAGGCCACGTACCCCATTTTCCCGTCGCTGTTGTATTCATCCTTGATCCAGTTGTCGGCGTAGAAGATCAGGTAAAAGCGTCCCCCGATCTTGTGGATTTCGGGCGCCCAGAAACGGTGTTTGTAGGGACAGTTTTCCGGCAACTCGCTCGATTTGAGCAGCCAGTTCTCGAACTTCCAGTTTTTCAGGTCCTTCGAGGAATACAATCGGATGCCGGGGGACGAATTGTAATCCGGCTTGGTGGCGTCGCGACTGGTGTGGTGGGTGAAGGGGAAATGGGTAAAGACCAGATAATAAGTGTTCCCCTCGCGGGTGATGGCCGGGTCGCGCAACTCCGTAATCATCCGTTCCCGGGTGCCGTCGGCATAGGGATAGGAAAAATCCAGCGGGTTCTGGAGGGAGTCTGCCGTTTGGGCCTGTGTGATCCCCCCCACCCCAATGAACGCCAACAGAAACGCGACCCTTGTGTTCCACCGTGCGAGATGAATTCTCATGGTATTCCCCTTTTGTTTCCTGATTACAGGGATTGTGTACGGCCGCATGGTACAGCCATCTCTTCAAACGGGGATTCGTTCGTCACGCTTCTTCCTCGAGCCCGCAATACCGGAAATCCTGAAACAGAACCGAGCCTTCCCCGGAGGCATAGAGCGCGATCCGCAACCCGCCGTAATCGTTGAAGGTGTTGTGGTGGTAACCGGACACCTCGTGCGCGAACTCGGACTGCGTCCAGGTTTTTCCGTCGAAACTCCAGAAGAGCGTTACGACATGCTCGCGGTTGACCACCTTGAAAAAGATCGAATCCGTCGGCTTTTCCAGTTTTTCGCTGCGCCGGTAGATGGACCCCATCGTCCAGATTTCCCCGCCGGTCCCCAGACCGATACCCGAAAGCGCCTGCGGGCCGTAATACAACAGAAGTCCGGCTTCGACTCCCGGCTGCCGCTTGAGCTGGACCTGGGTCTCATAACAGTGCGTGATCGGGATCGTGGCCAGAAGCGAAATATCGGGAGGAAGCGTCCCCAACGGGCGGGCCGACTCCTTCGCCGGAGCCTGCCGCCGGGCCTTCATCAACAACCCCTCCCCCGTCAGGCTGCAATTGGCGAGATCATCCGGGTGGATGCCCCCCCACTGGAGCCCCAGTTTCTTCCCCTTGAAATCGTCGGAAAGCGCCAGCCCTCCGGCCACCCCTTCTCCCCCTTTGGGTTTCTCGATCGGACGGTCGGGCTGAATTCCCTTCGGAATCCGAAACCAGCCGTCGTCGGTCCACTCGACCGGTTCCATCAGGGTCTGACGACCCAGCGTGCGGTACCCGTTCTCGTACGCGTGGTAAATCACCCACCAGTTGCCGTCCGGCCCCTCGATCACCGGCCCGTGCCCTTTCGACCACCAGTGTTCCTTGATGCTGAAAGTATGCACGATCGGATTGTACGGCGAATTCTCCCACGGCCCCAACGGGCTCTTCGAGCGCGCCGCCACCAGCATGTGACTGGTGGGAGGCCCCGCCGTCCCCCCCTGCGCCACGCAAAGGTAATAGTACCCCTTGCGGAAGAACAGTTTGGGCGATTCCATGAAGAATCCTTCCCCCGGCCACTCTTTGGGATACTCCCAGCCGTCGTACAGTTTCTTCGGTTCCCCCACGGCCTTCAGGCCGTCCGGCGAGAGTTCCACGACCACTCCCTGCGAGAAGTAGAGATAATGCTTCCCGGTTTTTTCATCGCGGATGTAACCGGGATCTATCTGGTCGCCAAACCCGATCGGCGCCGGGTCGCTCCACGGTCCTTCGATGGCCGGCGCCGTGATCATCTGACACCCTTCGGCCATGAAATAGATGAAGAACCGCCCGTTGTATTTGACGATTTCCGGAACGGAACACGTCGTCGTCTTGAGCGCCCGGCAAACGGGTTCCCAGTTGACCAGATCGCGCGAATGCCAGATCAGGATCCCCGGCTTCAGACCGGCGCTCATGGAATGCGACATGTAATAATCTTTCCCGTCCTTCATAACCGCCGGATCGCTGTAATCACCCGCCAGAATCGGGTTGAGGTAATACCCATTCCCCAGGTCGGCGGTTTTGCCGGTAATCCCCTCGCGCTGGGCCGGGGTCAAACCTTTGGGAAACGGAGGGGCCGCCTGATCCGCAGCCCAAACAGAGCCGGAAACCTGAGCCACCCCGGGTAAGGCCGCTGCCAGCATCGCTCCGCCCAACTTGATCGTATTGCGCCGTGAAATCATGGAAACACCTCCTGTGAACTCGGACCCCGGAACCTCCGGGGTATATTTTCATCCAGCTGGGCTCAAGTCCCGCCAATCGTGTTCAACAACAGAGAAGGACCCCGTCCTGTCAGAATCCAATACCCAATGCGCACCGAACCTCGCTCGACATATCCGTTACAGGACGGATGAATCCTTGCCCATATTTTTTCAAAACCGCAAGAAAATTATGACATTTTCTCCCATCGAGAAGACCCCGTTCCCGCAAACAGAAACCCCTGCGCCACCCTTCCTCAAAGGTGACACAGGGGATTCCGTCAGGGGATTCAAAAGAGGAAGCGGATCTTGTTCCGCCCTCTTTCAGCGCATTATCCTTTGATGATACCCAGCGGTTTACGATCCTTCCAGGCGCCCCGCGTGAAATCGGGCACCTTGACGGCGGCGCCGTCCTTCGCGATGGACTTTTCACTCAGGGCCGAGATGCTCGACCAGGCGGCGGCGTCGTACACGTCCAGATCGGTCGGCTCGCCCTTGAGCAGACACTCGATCAGGCGGTAATCTTCGATGAAGTCCATCCCCCCGTGACCCGCGCCCTTGGACTGCTCTTCCATGAACTTCCAGAGCGGGTGTTCCCACTCGGCCTGGTACTTGCTCAGTTCCTGCCACGCGTCCGGCCCGTCTCCCTCGATATAGGCCAGTTCCTTCGGGTACTTCTGGACCAGGCCCTTGGTCCCCTGGACCATGTAGTCGCGGCTGTAGGGACGCGGCGTATTGGTGTCGTGCGTGATGACGATCGTCTCGCCGTTGTGGGTCCGGATGATCGTCGTGACCACGTCGCCGAGTTTGTAATGGTACTTGGCCAGTTCGTGCGACGGACCGTATTCTTTCATCTTGGCGGCAAAGGCATTCAGCCCGCCCGACCGGGTGGCCATCGAGACCAGATACTCGAACTTGTTGCCGCGGTTGATGTTCATGCACTGCGACACAGGCCCCAGGCCGTGGGTCGGATAAAGGTCGCCGTTGCGTTTCTTGGAATGCGCGAGCCGCCATTGATGCCAGTAGCCGTTCGCTTCCGGCGCCAGTTTCAAGCCGCGCAGGTCGTGACGGTACCCGCATTCGCCGTGGAGCAGATCGCCCAGCAGGCCCTTGCGCACCATGTTGAGCACCATCAGTTCCACCCGGTCGTAACAGCAGTTTTCCATCATGACGCAATGGAGTCCGGTCTTTTCGTGAAGTTCGACCATCTCCCAGCATTCGTCGAGCGTGACGGCGGCGGGCACTTCGGTACAGGCGTGCTTGCCCGTCTTCATCGCATAGGTCATGACCGGCACGTGCAACTCCCAGGGGGTGGCGGTATAGACCAGGTCCAGTTCCTCGGTATCGCACATCCGCTTGTAGGCGTCTTTGTCGCCGGTATAGACCTTGGGCGCTTTCTTGCCCGCAGCCACGGCCGCCTTCACGGACGCCTCAGCCTTTTCCGGACGGATATCGCACACCGCGACCAGATCCGCCCCTTCAATCTTGAGCAGGTTGTTGATATGCCCCGATCCCTGCATCCCCATCCCGACAAAACCGACCCGGACCCGTTCGAGGGGTTTGATCTGTTTCTTTTCCTTTGCCTGGCTGAACGAGCCCAGGGAACTCAAAGCCATACCCGCTCCTGCGGCTGCGGCCACCTTCAAAAAATCGCGCCGGTTCTGTACAGTCGCCATAATGCCTATACTCCGTCCTGATAATTTGAACCCCTCATGTCCGCGTCCGTCCACAATGCGGCACGCGTTCCAGTATGACCGCAATCTATGGCAGTTCTGAAAAAAACGCAACAACATTTCATGCGGGATCACAAATCTTTTTCTCGTTCTGAAAACATCCCGGAGAATTTCCACGCCATTTCCCAAAATAAAGTACCAGAAGTTATTAAAAGACAAGACTCCGCACCTCTCCTTCCCGGAGCGATGCGGAGTCTGCAAAAAACGGAACAAATCCGACGCCGGAAGATCTATTTGACCTCGACCTTCACATCGCCCGCCGGAGCGGCCTCTTTCGCAGCATCCTTGGCCGCCGCGTCATCCGCCTTGGCTTCCGGCTTGGCCTCTTCCTTCGGCTCGGGCGCGGGCGCTTCCTTGGCCTTGGCCTGAGCCTGCGGAACCAGTTCCAGGATGTCGCTGCTCGGCACCACGACCGTGGACATCTGCGGACGGCTCCCGCTGGCTTCCGAAGCCGGTTCCTTGCGCAGCAGGCAGAGTCCCAGCGCCTTGCCATCCGCGGTGAAACTCGGAATCCCGACCTGGCCGCCGCCGATGGTTTCATAACTGTAGAAGCGGCGGGGCTTCTGGATCACCGCCGAGATGTAACCCAATTCCACCGAAACCTGCCGATCGAGCGACTTGGGCAACCGCGTCAGGTTGAAAACATTGTCCAGAATCGCGGCTTCCACTTTGGCGTCGAGCGCAACGGCCTGGAACTTCGGAACGGTTTCCCCTTCCTTGGGGGTCGGAACCAGGAAAGCCAGATCCAGATCGGCATCCTTGAGCACCACGCGAGCGGGGATTTCCTTGTTGTCGGACATCTTGAATTTGACATCCGAGTACTTGATCTTCGGTTCCATCCCGTCGGGGAACTGGCCCTTCATCATGCTGAGCGGATCGATCGCGGAGTTCGAGACAATGGTCAGGCCGCTCTCGTCAATGACGGTCCCCAGAATTTCGAGTTTCTGATCGCGCGACGGTTGACCGGGCAGTTCAATCTTGAGGATGGTGTTGACCTCGATGACCGCATTGCCGTTTTTCGCCAGGATCTGTTTGGCAGCCGTCGCCTGTTCGGGGGTAACGGCCTGCGCCGAGACGGCCAGAGCCAGCACGGCGGCGATAGTGATGAGAATCTTCTTCATGGTGTGGAGCGCTCCTTAGCAAGTGAGATTATGTGAGGTTTCGCGAAGCGCCCGACCGTGAGGTGCGCCGCCTGCCGGAACCTGGTTCCCTGTTTCATGCGTCCAGAAACATTGTCCGTTTCCAGAACAGAAGCCGGACAGACCGGCCTTACTTCTTCCCTCCGTCCCAACTCGGTTCGAGCTGAAGGAACATCGAATGGATGCCCCGTCGCACGAAGAAAGAAACCCGCTTGGCCTGACGCTTGCGCGCGTCTTCGAGCAGCGTGCGCACGGTCGCCACATCCGGCGTGGGCTTGCCGTCAATCGAGACGAGAATGTCACCCGGCTCGACCTGCGCCAGCGAGGCCCACCCCGCCGGTTCGAGCGTCTCGATCAGAACCCCCGCCGGGTCGTCCTGCTTCAACTGCTGGTTTTCGCGGTCGTCGAACGAGACCTCGCGCACCGTCAGTTCGAAGTAGTCGTCCTTGTAGCGCTGAAGTTCCTGCGTGGGTTTGGGCGGCGCCTCGAGCGTCACCTTGAACTGGAGGGGCTGTCCGTCGCGGACCGCGTCGAACGTCACCTCGGAGCCAATCTTATACTGCCGGATCTTTTCGCGCAACACTTCGGTGTCTTCCGGCTGCGAAGCGGGAATCGCGTCACCGTCCAGTTTCAGGAGGATGTCACCGACCTTCATCCCCGCCTTCTCCGCCGCGTGACCCGGCAGAATCCGCGTAACCCGCACCCCGCTCTGGCCCTCGAGCTTGACCGCCCGGGCCAGTTCCTTCGTCAACACCTGCGTCAGAACGGGCAGCCACGCCTTGCGGGCGCTGGCCGGTTCGTCGGTCTGGGCTTCCTTGCCCACCTGAACCACGGTCAGGAGTTTTTCGCTCTTGCGCTCGAACCCCACCAGAACCGGCACCCGCACGGTGTTGTTGTGGGTGATTTCATCGGTCACCTTCTTCAATTCCTCTATATTGGCCACCGGCTGGCCGTTCACGTCCCGGATGATGTCCTCTTCTTTGAGCGCCGGTTTGGCTTCCGACGCCGCTCCCCCGCGCCGCAACGAAC
>DAOPYU010000140.1:0-10009 GCA_035353095.1 Candidatus Sumerlaeota bacterium
TCTGGGTGAAAACCCAAAGAGGGGAATGTGGGTTGTTGTAAACCGAAAGATCCTCCAGACAATGAGGAGTTCCTGGGAGAAAGAGGCTGGATTCCAGGATTTACCGCTTCCGCGCGAGGCAGGTCACGTAGTCATGGGTGACGGCGCAGGAGGAGGCGCCGGGGTGGCGCCGGGCGAGTCGTTCGAGGAACGCCTGTTCCAGTTCCGGTCGCCGGGCCGGGTCCACCGCTTCGTAGAAGGCGGTGCCTGCGCCCGATTTGAGGAGGTGTTCCAGAACCCCCGCCGGGGTGTCGTAGTGGAATGTGATACTTCCCTCCCAGGTGCGCTGGACTTCCAGGTCCGTTCGACCGAGGAGTTCCCGGATGTGGGCGGCGTCCCGGGGAAAATCGAAGGCGACCTGGCGGGAGAGGACCGAGGGGTCTTCGGCGACCAGTTCGCCGAACAGTTCGAGCGGTTCGCGGGGGGAGTTCTCTTTGTGGACGACGAAGGCCAGTCGGCCGCCGGACGTCAGGGCCGCCTGTGCGGCTGCGAAAAAGGGGACCAGGGGGATGTAACCCAGGACCCAGCTTGAAAAGACCAGATCGAGCGGGCCTTGTGTACGCAAGACTTCAAGGGCGTCGCCGTGGATGAATTCGACGCCGGACAACCCTTTTGAGAGCAGGCGCTGCCGGGCGATTTTCTGCATGTTTTCCGAGAGGTCCACCGCCAGCAACTGGCCTTGGCGACTCAGGCGGGCGGCCAGAAGCGCCGTGGCGTATCCGGTACCGCAGCCCGCTTCCAGAATGCGGGCCGTTTCCAGCCCGTCGAGTTCCCGAACCAGATCTTCGATCGGTCCGGCGGCTTCGCTGAGCCAGAAAGCGTCGTAGTCGGAGAAAACCGTGTCGTAAGCGGCGCGCAGTTCGTCACGGCCGACGGAGTCGTGGGCTTCCGCCCGGATCTGGAAAAAGCGGGGCAGGGGGTGTTTCTCCGGCAGGTATTCCCGGCAGAGGGACAACGACGTTTCCGGTGGAAGCGGCATGGGGCCTTCCGGAATGTGGGGCGCCAGAATATGGCCGATGCAGCCGGTCCGGGGGCGTTTGAAGACGGTCCCCATCCGTTCCAGAATGGTGGACAGCGATTCGCGGTTCACATTGCCGAACGAGAGGGGAACCAGATTACAGGGACAGACTTCGCCGCTGCCGTCCAGGTACAGATGCGTCAACCCGGCGCCGCACCCGAACGCTTCTTCCCCCTCGAGGTAAAGGAAACTCGAGAGGATCGGGAGCGATTCGTCGGAGGCGGCCGTTTCCTGGTAGTCCAGAATCCGTTGCCGGTCCCGGTCGGAGAGCAGCGCGTCGGTGTTGCCCTGCAGGCTGCCGGTGGCGCACGGCTCGAGCAGGTGGACTTCCCTTCCTCCTGCTTTTTGGACAAAACGGAGGAATTCGAAGAAAGGGTCGGGTTCGAGCAGTCGGCTCGACGCGACCGTGACGACATAGGGATAGAGTCCGGCCTCGGAGGCCAACTGTAACCCTTGGAGAGCGGTCTCGAACGCCCCCTGTCGGCCACGCATCCGGTCGTGTTCGGCTGGGTCGGGGGAGTCCAGGCTGATGCCGATACTGAAGAGTCCGTTCTCACGCAGGGTGCGCGCCCGTTCGGCGGTCAGGCCCGCGCCGGTGGTGTTCAGATTCAGGCAGGTCCGGGCGTCGAAGCTGGCGACGATTTCTTCCAGGTCGGGCCGCAGGAGGGGTTCGCCCCCGGAGAGGGTCACCTGGACCACGCTCATCTCCTGAAGCGCCGCGAGGGTCTGCTTGAGCACCGGCAGGGGGAGATCCACCTGACTGCGCCCGGCGTTGTAGCAGTGCCAGCAGTGGTACCTGCACCGGTTGGTGACGGCCAGGGTGACGGAAAAGAGGCGGCGCTCCTCGGCGCATCCGACCGCGTTGAAGTTTTCGGCCAGATTGGCAAAGGCCCGGCTGGGGTAGGGGGGAAAGTGGGTGTTGATGACATAACGCCCGTTGAACCGGACCGCTTTTTCGTGGGCCAGGTAATTTTTGAAGAATGCCGCCACCTGGGGGTGGAGTTTATTAAAGGGCGCCTGGGTGGCCATCTGCCGGAACAAGTCATCGCCGCGCATGATCAGGGTTCTCCTTTTGAAAGCTACGGAATCTGTAACCGGATTCCATCGAAAAAGAGAGCAAGTATGACGCCAGTCTGCGGGATTTTTTATCCGGTCATTTTCCGACGATTTTAGAGAAAAAATGGGCCAGGAAGTTCTCCGAAGGATTTCGGGGATGGCATTCTGTGCTTGGGGCCTGACAAAAAAAGACATTCCCCTTCGTTTTAGTGGGATGTCCAGACCCGGCCTTGTGAGCAAGGTGGCAACGGTCAGTTGGGGTACTTGAGCACTTCCGGATAGTGGACCTGCAGACAATGCGGACACAAGCCATGTGAGAGCGAATGGATGTTTGATTCATTCACTTCGATTTCCTGTTCCGGTTTCCAGCTTCCGTCGAGCTGGAGGATGCGTTTGCAGAACATGCAGATTGTCCGGATCTGAGCACATGAAATCATGGAGTGGGCTTTGGGGTGGGAAAGTTCTGTGGACGGGAAGGGAACTGCTTCTTTGTCATTTGATTCCTGAGTGGACATGGCGTTGACCCCTCGATATGGAGTGTGATCGTTGCTTCAACAGTCACAGGGAATCTACCAGGTATCGGCACGTGTTTGAACATGAACCGTACTTGCAGAAATTGGTTGACCCAAGACTCGATGCAAATTTTTCTCCTTCCCTGAAAAGGAGAAAAACAGCCTTCGTCTTGCAAGCCAACAACGCCGCCCGACAAGGAAAATGTATTTGGAGTTTCCCAAAAAATACCCCGGGGTGAACTGCTTCGAGACAGAACGCCCCTGTCACTCGGTAAGGATGGCAGGATCTGCCAGGAAATGTCAAGGAATAAAATAAAGGAATAAAATAAAGAAACAGGGGAAAAATTTCTGACAAGGCAGGGAGAAAGTCTGGAGGGCCTGCCGGTATCGGCGGGCGAGGACGCCCGCTCCATAGGTGCAAAAACCTCAGTTGAGTACAGAAAACGAATTTCTTATTTTCGTGTTATGGGGCGGAACCGGTCTTGGCTCTGTCTCCTTTGGGGAGAGGCCTCTCTTACTGCGCCAATCAGGAGATGGGCGTTCCCGGGAACCACTTTCCCGCCTATGAGGAAGGCCGTTGCCGGGGCGTTTCAACTGCGGTTTGGGGGATGAGAGGCCCATTATGCGGCAAAAGCGGTTACGGGAGAGCGCGTCTGGGGGGGGACGAAACGATCCGAAAGAATACCAATGGGCCGAAAAATAACCGTCCCCAACGGGAACGGGTTCCGTGGGGGACGGGCTGTCAGGAAGACGTGATGACTTTTTCTATTCCATGAACTCGATGAGGCTCTTGCGCCGCGAGGGGTGGCGCAGTTTGTTGAGGGCTTTGGTTTCGATCTGCCGAACACGTTCGCGCGTGACGTTGAAGATGGTCCCGACTTCCTCGAGGGTCCGCGAGAATCCGCCCCCGATGCCGAAGCGCAGACGCAGCACTTTCTGTTCGCGTTCGGTCAGGGTGTTGAGGATTTCTTCAATCTTCTCCTGCATCAGGCGGTAGGCCGTGGCGTCGATGGGGGAGGTGGCGTCCTCGTCGGGGATGAAGTCGCCGAAATGCGAATCTCCGTCCTCGCCGATGGGGGTTTCGAGCGAAATGGGCTGCTGGGCGATCTTGAAGATGCGCCGGACCTTGTCCACGGGCTGTTCCATCTTCTCGGCGATTTCCTCGGGCGTCGGTTCGCGGCCCAGTTCCTGGACGAGGTAACGCGAAACGCGCGAGAGTTTGTTGATGGTCTCGATCATGTGGACGGGGATGCGGATGGTACGGGCCTGGTCGGCGATGGCGCGGGTGACGGCCTGGCGGATCCACCACGTGGCGTAGGTCGAGAACTTGTAGCCGCGCTGGTACTCGAACTTGTCCACGGCGCGCATGAGGCCGATGTTGCCTTCCTGGATCAGATCAAGGAATTGCAGGCCGCGGTTCGTGTATTTTTTGGCGATGGAGACGACGAGGCGCAGGTTGGCTTCGACGACTTTCATCTTGGCTTCCTGGGCTTTTTTCTCGCCCTGGCGGATGTCGCGCACGATGTGTTCGAGTTCCTCGAAGGTGTTGTTGGCTTCCTTTTCGAGGCGCTTGATGGTGCGCTGCGAGGTACGCACCTGCTTGTCAATCTTGATGAGTTCCTCGAGGGTGTAGCCGCATTTTTTCTTGAGGCGCTTGGCTTCGGGCGAATTTTTCTTGGTTCGCTTGACGATGCGGCGCAGGTCGGCCTCGGTCAGCATGGTCTTGACGAGGAGCTGGTTGATCTCTTCGCGGGCGGAATTGGTGTTTTCGTAGATTTCCTTGATGCGTCCGGCGATTTCCTCGATGACGGCGAAGTTCAGGTCCACCTTGGCGAGGCGTTCGTAGGTGTCCTGGCGCAGTTTCTTGACATCGGCCTGGAGCATCTTGCGACGCCGGTCGGTGAGCGAGGGGTCGGCCAGGAGTTCCAGGTTGTGGAAGATCCCCTCAAAGTTGTTGAGGATTTCGCCGAATTCTTCCATGACCATGTTGATTTTGCGCTGGCGCACGCTCGGGTTGGTTTCGTCCACGTTGGCGCGCAGCAGGTCGTTGATGTTGATGTTGCCCGCCTCGATCTTGGCCATGAGGGCTTTGATTTCCTTGGCGGTGGCGCTGGCGTGGGCGATGGCCTGCATGATTTCCTGACGGCCCTCTTCGATCTGCTTGGCGAGGTTGATTTCTTCGTCCCGCGAGAGGAGGGGCACCTTGCCCATTTCCATGAGGTAGAGGCGCACGGGGTCGTCAATTTTCGAGGATTCGATGGCGTCCATGTCGGCGATGTGTTCGGTTGCCGGGACGGTCCGATTGCGGACCTGGACGGCCGAGCGGCGCACCGTGGCGGGTTTTTCGTCGTCGGCCAGGTCGTCGCGCTCTTCGACGACATCAATGTCGAACTTGTTGAGCTGGTCGAGGAGGTCTTCGATGTCCTCGGGGTCCACTTCGTCGGGCAGGCTCTCGTTGATTTCGGTATAGGTCAACTGGCCGTCGCCCCGTTTCCCCATCGCGATGAGGTTTTCCAGGTGGGAGTCGAGCGGGTTGTTCGATTCCCCGTCCTCCGAAACGGCGGGTTCGACCGGCGCCTCGGCGTCTTGACTTTTACTCACAACCGGCGGTGTTTCCGGTTTTTCCGTCTTGGGGTTGGGTGGAGTTGACAGGGCCTTTTTCTCGGGGGAGGGATTGAGGATGGGCTTTGCCTCCTTCGTTTCGAGGACCGCGTCCGGTGCGGGCTTGACCGCTTTGGGTTTGGCGGGCGCGGTGGGCGCGGCGGGAGGGGCCTTCTTTTCCGGCGCGGGTTTGGGAACGGCTTTTTCCGTCTTAGCCGCCGCAACGGGTTTGGGCTTGGCGGTTTCCACTTTCGTGGCACTTTTCGCCGGGGCCGGGGTCTTGGATTTTTCGGTGCTCGGTTTCTGCTTTGGGGTTGTCAAGGTTATCGCTCCGTTTGAGAGATTTCAAAATCGTGGCGCCTGAGTTTTGGACCTGTCGTGTGCTGAATTGTTCCTGTTTTCCGGGAGGAGTGGTTTGCGCGATTCAAATCGCTCCTTACTCCTTAGTGTTGGATTCGCAAAGCCGGACTTTCTTTGGTGGCCTGTGTACGCCGTGCCTGACGTTGCCGCAGATTCTGTTGCTGTCGTTCGCAGAGTTCGAGGATCGCCTGCTTGTTGCCTTCGGCTGACAGTTGCGCGATTTTGCGGTTCAGGCGTTTGTTTTCGGCCAGATAATAGTCGGCCTCGATCAGGGCCATGAGGTGTTCCATGACCGCCAGGTAATCGGGACCCACCTGACCTTCCGTGGAAAAAATGACGGTTTGGAGAAACGCTTCGTGTTGGGGGGACCCCTGACAGAGTTGGGTCAGGAGGGGCCAGGTGTCGCTGACGTGCTCATGGGCCTCGAGCAGGCGTTCGGTCCAGTAACGCACGAGGGCGTTCTCGATCCAGTGCGGGTTGAGCTGCTGGCGGGCGAGGACGCGGGCGTCGTTGTGTTCGATGAGGATACGCAACAGGCCCTTTTCCCGCTGGGTCGGTTCCGTAGCGCCCAAGGGAACGGAGGTCTGGGGTTCGGCGGTCGGTGCCGGGAAGGCGTCCAGATCGGGGTGGTCAAAATCGTCCAGGTCGGCGGGTGGGGCCAGCTCGGGCGGGCCGTCTTCCGTGACCGGGGCCTTTGTCTGAGGTTTGGGTTCCGGGTGAGACGCCGCCCCAGGCGCCCGCCGGACGTGTTGCGCCAGATAACGGCGCAGGGTGGTTTCCTCGTGCCCGAGTGCGACGGCGAGTTTGCGGATATAGCCGTCGTGGACCATCGGTTCCTGAATGGCTTCCAGAACGGGCTGGAAGAGTTCGAGGGCGTGGACGGATTCCTCGGGGGCATCGAGGTTGTAGCGTTTGCGGGCCTGGACCAGGAGGAAATCGAAGAACGGGATGGCCGTCTCGACGACCTGACGCAGGGCCTCGGCGCCGTTCTGGCGGGCGTAGCTGTCGGGGTCCTCGCCTGCGGGCATCAGGCCGACGGAAACGGTGAGGTTGGCGGAAAGGAGTACCTCGAGGCCGCGCAGGATGGCCTTGATCCCCGCCTCGTCGGCGTCGTAGAGGAAGACGGTCCGCGGGGTGTAGCGGCGGATGAGTTTCGCCTGTTCGGGGGTGAGGGAGGTGCCCATCGAGGCCACGGCGCTGGTGACCCCGGCCTGATGGCAGGCGATGACGTCCATGTACCCCTCGACCAGCACGGCGGGTTGTCCGGCGCGGGTCAGGGCCTCGCGAGCCTGATAGAGTCCGTAGAGTTCCCGTCCCTTGTGGAACAGGACGGTTTCGGAGGTGTTGAGGTACTTCGGGCCCTCGCGTCCGGGCAGGACGCGCCCGCCGAAGGCGATGGTGGCGCCGCGGGCGTTCTGGATCGGGAAGATCAGGCGGTCGCGCAGGTAATCGTAACTCCCGCCCCCGTCGCGTTCGCGCACCAGGCTGACTTCGACCAGGCCGCGTTCGGAATACCCCTTGCCGCGCAGGTGAGCCGCGAGGTCTTCCCATCCCGGGCTCGAAGCGCCCAGGTGGAAGGCCTGGATGATCGGTTCGGAAAGGCCGCGGCCCCGGAGGTACTCGCGGATTTCCGCGCCGCGCTCGGGATGGGCGAGGAGGGATTCGTAGTAGCGGGAGGCGGTTTCGAGGATTTCCCCGAGGGTCTGGCGCCAGCGGAGTTGTTCTTCCTCGGCGCTGGTGATGGCCCGGAATTTAGGCACTTCGAGGTGGTATTTCTCCGCCAGAATCCGCAGCGCCTCGGTGAAGTCCACGCGCTCGATCTCGCGGACAAATCCGATGACGTCACCGCTCTTGCCGCAGCCGAAGCACTTGAAAATCTGTTTGGCGGCGTGGACGTGGAAGGAGGGGGTCTTTTCCTGATGGAAGGGGCAACAGGCCTTGAGATTGGCGCCCGCACGGCGTAGCTCGACGTATTGGCCCACCACTTCGACGATGTCGGCAGTGGTGCGCACCCGATCGGCAAACTCGCGGTAGTTCGAGCTAACTTCGCTCATTTCAACCTCGCGGGCAGTAGATTCGGTCTCTTGTCCCCTTGTCCGAACGTACAGAACAAGGTCTTAGCCTTCCATTGAAGGCTAAACCTGTCAAGAGAGTCAAGATTTTTCCGAAAAAAATCCCCATCGCCCCGTTTTGGACAGTCTCCTGAGAAATCAACGTGCCACCGGCTCAGAATCTTGAAAAGAGTGGAGATAGAAGATGAGGGATCTCCTTTGGCCATTTTTCTGGTAACGACCCATTGTACGTATCGGCAGGGGGAGAGCGCAACTTAAATGTAAATCTTGAGAAAGATTCTGTCAGGTGGGTACATCTTGGAAGTGTTTACGACGGTCTCGTTTCCATCGTTTCGGGAAAAATCCCTGAAAGGGATTGAGATACGCTAGCCCAAGGCGAGCGAAGCGTCGCCCTGGGTATCCGTTTGTTTTTCCCCGTGCCCTGACGGGGCACTACATAATCCCGGAAGTCCCTTTTTGTTGAACCCATACAGGGTTCGGCCATAAACCGTCTTTCCCAGGGCGACGCTTCGCTCTGCCCTGGGCTGTCGTATGTAGAAGCCTTTCAGGCTTCTTCTGTTTCGGAAACGAAAGAATCTTGGGCGTCCCTCTTTTTCCATCTGGATCATGGGCGGTAACACTTTCAAAATGCACCCGATTGCGCCTGTTTACGGCGCGGGTGTTCCGGCCCAGATGGCTTTGATTGTTTCCTCCTGGTTGAAACCGTCGGGAACGGCCGGGCTGGCGGTGTTGGCCCAGTACCATTTCTTCCCCTCCACGGGGGAGGCCAGCTGGCGGCTGCCGGGCATTTCCAGGTAGCCGTTGCGGTCGTGCTCGCGCACCCAGTTCCACGCGTATCGTAACCACGCGTTGCGTTCGGATTCGGAGAGGTGGGCAAACCAGGAGATTTCGTCGTATCCCCAGATCCAATGCTCGCCGATGTTCTGGCCTTCACGTCGGCTGGAACCGAAGTTATCCAGTTCGACCAGGAACGGCAGACTCTCGCAGGTCCAGCCGCTCGGCGTTACGCCGCCTTTGCTGCGTCCGAACAGGCTGTCGAGGTACCCCATTTTCAAGATGCCCTGGATCGGTTTTTCCGGCACTTCGTCTATGCGCAGGGGAAAGGAGTGGAAGTCGAAGAGCAACCGGCCGTCGGAAACAAAGCCCCCGCTGGGGACGTGCGCGTCGCAGAGCAGGAAATGGCGGCGGGCGTGGTGGGCGGCATAGGCGCGGGTACGGGTCAGCAGGTCGCACCAGTGGGTGTGGTCCGGGTCGTTTTTATCCATCAGTTCGATCTGGCCGAAATGGATCGCTTCGATCCCCGCATCAATTTGTGCGGCGACGAGGTAGAAGAACCACATCCGCGTTTCGAGCTGGCTCATGTCGGGGACGGAACCCTGCCGCCCCCAGTGGCCCTTGAAGTGTCCATCCGGGTACAGCATCGCGTCGTAACGGAAGTTGCGCGTTTCGACGGGTTGGCCGAATTCCTTGAAGACCCATTCCGGCACGGGCAGGCTGTCCACCTGCTGGGTGACGATTTCGAACGCAGTGCCCTGGACGATGATGTCGGGATCGGCGGCGTGCAGTTTGCGGATCGTTTCGGGGGCACGGGCCAGGACTTCGCGCAATTCCCCCTCGCGGGCCCAGGTGATCATGGCCCGGCCGATGAATTTGGCGCCGACATTCTTCAACATGCGGATGTTGTCGTCGGTGTTCCCCTTACCGTTCAGCAGGTCGCTTTCGGTGATGGCGCGCGCGAGGTAGTTTTCGAGGACGGGGCGGGAGATGGACCCGTCGAAACGGTAGTCAGGCGAGGCGGCGGGGATTTCCGGGGAGGGGGTGAATCCAAACAACGCGGCGATGATCCACAATCCCATCACGATTCGGTGCATGGTAATCTCCTTCGATTTGTTTGACCCACGAAATACACGGAATACCTGGCGCAGCGGAGCCGCAACCAAAATGTAAACCACGAAAGACACGAAACACTCGAAAACCGCGTTTTTCGTGTCCTTCGTGCCTTTCGTGGTTAAAACATCGGTTCCTGCATCAATCTTTTGTACTGGGAAAAAACGTCGCAGCTTGCGTTGATTCTGCGAGATAGTAGTACGAAACACTCGAAAACCGATTCTTCATACTACGATTTCGCGAAATTTACGCAGGCTGTGGCGACTTACTTTTCATCCCCGTTTTCTCGGACTTCCCCCCTTGCCGTTCAGCGGGCGTGTTCCAGGATGAAGTTCACGATGGGTTCCGGGTTTTCGAGGCTGTGGGGGTGGTGCTCGACGCCGGGTTTCCGGATCACTTCGATCGTGCCCCCGAGGGCCTGGTAACGCTGTTCGACCACGTCGGTGTTGTCCGCGACCGGCACG
>DAOPYU010000141.1:0-9962 GCA_035353095.1 Candidatus Sumerlaeota bacterium
AGAAGTTCGCAGGCGGCGTCCACCAGATCGAGCAGGTTGACCGGTTTATCGAAGACTCGGTCGGCTCCGTAGCCTTCCGCCTCGTCCAGGTATTCGTCGGAATCCAGCCCCTGTCCCCCGCCGGAAATGGCGATGATCTTCATGTCCGGCAGGCTCTGGCGGATCTCCGCGATGGTCTCGGAACCGTCTTTTCGGGGCATGACCATGTCGGTGATGACCAGGTCGGGCGGTTGACGACGGAACACTTCAAGGCCTTCCTCCCCGTCGCCGGCTTCGTCCACCTCGAATCCGCATTCTTCGAACGCCATGCGCAGGAGGACCCGGATGTCTTCCTCGTCGTCAATAATCAGAATGCGCGCCATGTCTGGTTTCCCCCTCGGTTTTTTCGGAGTCCCGCGTTTTTCCGGATTGTCTGACATCCGGTTGAAGGTGTCGGCTGTTCTGCGTCTTCTGGTTAAAACAGGCGCAGCTGCCGGCGGGCTTCATAAAGCACCACTGCCGCGACCGTTGCCAGGTTCAGACTCCGCACGGCCGGGTTGTCCATCGGCAGGCTGACGGTCCGCTGCGGTTCCGTCGCCAGTCGTTCCGGGGGCAGGCCGGCGGATTCTTTGCCGAAAATCAACAGGTCGTCCGGGGCGTAGGTGACTTCGTGATAACGCTGGTGGCCGTGCTTGGTGATCCACCAGTGCCCCGCTTCGGGACGTGACGCGAGAAGCGTGGCCAGATCCGGCCAGACCCGCAACTCGACTTCGGGCCAGTAGTCCAGTCCTGCGCGCCGCAGATTCGTGTCGTCGAGGTGGAACCCCAGCGGCTCAATCAGGTGCAGCGGCGTCCTCAGGGCGGCGCACAACCGGGCAATAGTGCCGGTATTGGGGGGGATTTCCGGCTCGAAGAGCACGACCTCGGGCGAGACGGTGACGTTTTGATGGCCTTTCAATATCTCGTATCCATTCGTATCTTCATCCGGTTTATGACGCGTACCCCTGGAAGGGTCGTCGGGAAATACCCCCCGCTTTTTCCATCATGGGGCGTATCTTACTGTTTGCCGCGTGAAACCGCAAACGGATTTTCCCGGATTTTTCCGATCCCCGGTTATTTGGGGAAAAATGTTTGCGCCGGGGATGGGCTGGAGTGGGGGACATCTTCGGTGGTTGGAGGGGCGTGGGCCTTTTATTGCGCCGGATGAAGGTCTTTCTGCGTAGATTTGCCCTTAATGTGTTTACTTTCCCGGTTCGAATCGGCTATGCTTGAGCCATATCCGGTGGGAACGTTGTTCGTACCGTCCGAAATCTATCTTCAACACTTTCCTGTGAATGGGTTTCGTCGTCGCAGAAGGGGAGGTCGAGGATGTTTGAGATACGGAAATTTGTGGCTCCGGAATTCATTTTCGGCAATGGCGCCATGGATCTGGTGGCGCGCTATGCGCGCAATTTCGGCGCCCGGAAGCCGTTGATCGTGACCGATCCGGGGGTGATTGCCGCCGGGTGGCCGGGAAAAGTCATCGAGGTTCTGGAGAAGGCCGATCTGGAATATTCTGTGTTCTCCGAGGTCAATTCCAATCCCCGCGACGCGCAGGCCATGGCGGGCGCCGAGTTCTATCGCGAACAGGGATGCGATGCGATCATCGCGGTGGGGGGCGGAAGCCCCATGGATTGTGCCAAAGCCATTGGCATTGTGGGGACGAATCGGATGAATGTTCTGGAATTCGAAGGGGTGGACAATGTGCCGGAACCGGGTCCCCCGCTCATCTGTATCCCCACGACGGCGGGGACCTCGGCCGATGTTTCGCAGTTTGCGATCATCAACGACTGCGCCCGCAAGGTCAAGATCGCGATCATCAGTAAAACGGTGGTGCCCGATGTCGCGCTGATTGATCCGGTGACGACCTCGACCATGGACCCCTATCTGACCGCCTGTACGGGCATGGACGCGCTGGTTCATGCGATCGAGGCGGTGGTTTCGACCGCCAATTCGCCCATCATGGATATCCATGCGCTTGCGGCCATCCGGTTGATCCGGGAAAATCTGCCGGCGGTGATGCAGAATCCGCAGGATCTGGAATTGCGGGGACGGATGATGCTGGGAAGCCTGGAGGCGGGACTGGCTTTCTCGAATGCCAGTCTGGGCGCGGTTCACGCCATGGCGCACGGCCTGGGGGGGCTGCTGGACATGCCCCACGGGGAGTGCAATGCCCTGTTATTGAACTCGGTTATCGCGTTCAATCACGAGGCGGCCCTAGAACGGTACGATCGGGTCGGGGAAGCGCTTGGGTTGGATTTTCGAGGGCTGTCCGCGGCGGAGAAGCTGCGCCATATCCTGGACGAAATTTCCGGTTTGAAGGCGAGTGTGGGGATTACGGCGACCCTGAACCGGAAGGGCGTGAAATCGAGCGATCTTGCGCAACTCGCCGAGAATGCTCTCCACGATCCCTGTATGGTCACCAATCCCCGCCGTCCCACTCAACGGGATATCGAGGTCGTCTATGAAGAAGCCATGTGATACGGACAGTTTCGATTCGCTGCGCGACAAGATTATCGGTCTGGGCGAGAAATCGCTGCGGAAAAGCTATTATCCCGAGTTGAAACAACGGGTGAGCGAACTGGAAGAGGCGAACGCGCGATTGAAAGGGGAGATTCAGGAGCGCAAGCAGGCCGAAGAGGAATTGTGCAAGTCCAAGGCCGACCTGGAAAAGGCGCAGGTCCTGGCCAATATGGGCAACTGGTCGTGGGACATCGCGTCGGACCGACTTCAGGCATCGAATCAGATCTACCGGATTCTGGGGATCGAGAAGGAGGCGTGTCCCCGTAATCTGAGCCAGTTAATCGTTCGATTTGTTCATCCCGATGATCGTGTTTGCTTTGAAAAAGCCGCGGCCGGGGCCATTCGGGAAAAGAATTTCGATCCGGTCGAGTGCCGGATCATTCGTCCGGATGGCGAGGTGCGCATGACGCGGACCGAGGCGGGGGAACTGTTGCTGGACGAGGCGGGCAACCCGGCGGTCCTGAATGGCATCACCCACGACATCACCCGGTACCGACAGGCCGAGGAGGCGTTGCGCCAGAGCGAGGAACGTTTCCAGAGTCTGTTCAATCGCGTTCGGGATGGGGTGTATCGGAGCACGCCGGATGGGCGGTTTGTGGAATTCAATCAGGCGTTGATGCAGATTCTCGGATACGAAAGCCGCGAGGAAGTGCTGAATCTGGATATCCGCCGGGATTTGTATTACCGCCCGGAGGACCGAGACTCTTCCCTGTTGGATTCCGGTCTCGAACCGATCGAAACCTACCGTCTGCGTCGAAGGGACGGGCGGGAAATCTGGGTCGAAGACCACGGCCACTATGTGTACGACGCGGACGGAAAGGTCCTTTTCCACGAGGGCATCCTGCGCGACATTACCGAACGCAAGCGCACGGAGGAGGCGCTGCGCGAGAGTGAACGGCTTATCAAGTCCATCAGTGACAACCTGACTTCGGGTATGATCTATCAGATTGTTATTGATCCGCAGGGAAGACGGCGATTCACCTATCTCAGCGACTCGGTTCAGGATTTGTACGGCATCTCGCCTCGGCAGGGGATGGAAGACCCGACGTTGATTTATGACAAAGTCTGTCCAGACGATGTGGAACTTCTGGCTCAACGGGAAGAAGAATCTCGGAAAAATCTCTCCGTATTTCGGGCCGAGATACAGATAAAGGACCCGTCGGGGGAATTGCGGTGGTCCTCGCTGGTCTCCACCCCGAAACTGCTGGAGGATGGGTCCGTCTGTTTCAATGGGATCGAGTTTGTCATCACCGACCGAAAGCGAGTGGAGAACGAGTTGCGCGAGAGTCAGCGGTTCCTGGCTGACCTGATCGAGAACAGCGGGACGCTCATCTCCGTCAAAGATCGTGAAGGGCGCTTTGAAATGGTCAATCGCAAATGGGAGGAGGTGACGGGCCTGGTGCGTCAGGACGTGCTGGGCCGCCGGGATCTGGAATTGTATCCGACATTCATCGCCGATCAGTTTCGTCGGAACGATCTGGAGGCAATGGAAACCGGGAAAATTGTCGAGAAGGAGGAGGTTCTGGAGAATGAGCGGGGCCGCTCGTATTTACTTTCGATCAAATTTCCGATCCGGGGTAACGACAATAAAATTCGGGGAATTTGTGGCATGAGTACCGAAATCACCGACCGCAAACGGGCCGAAGAGACGCTTCGCGAGAGTGAGGAGATGTACCGGGCGCTGATCCAGGCGTTACCGGATATCGTGATCCGTTTCGACCGGCAGGGTCGTCACCTGTTCATTTCGGAGAATGCCGCGGCGGAGTTCGGTATTTCGGCGCAGGAGCATGTCGGCAAGACCTTTGCCGAACTGGGTTTTCCCGAGTCGTCCAGCCGATTCTGTGAAGAGAAGATCCGGGAGGTGTTTGAGAGTGGTGTGGCCTGCGAGGCGGAATTGCAGTTGGAACGGTCCGGGCGCAAGCGATTCCTCAATTGGCGCCTGGTGCCCGAGCGCGACGCACAGGGCCGGATTTGTTCCGTGCTCTCGGTGAGTCGTGACGTGACCGATCTCCATCAGGGCGAAGAAGAACGCAAAAGGTTGCAGGAGCAGCTCGCGCAGGCCCAGAAGATGGAGTCGGTCGGACGGCTGGCGGGCGGGGTGGCGCACGATTTCAACAACATGCTGGCCGCCATTCTGGGCCACGCCGAAATGGCGCTCGAGCGGGTGGCCCCCGATCACCCCCTCTCCGCCGACCTGCGGGGCATTCAGAATGCCGCCCAGCGTTCCGCCGACCTCACGCGCCAGCTGCTGGCTTTCGCCCGAAAGCAGACGGTGATGCCCAGGGTTTTGAACCTGAATGACACGGTGGGGGGGATGCTCAAAATGCTGGGTCGCCTGATTGGCGAGGATCTGGAACTCACCTGGCTGCCCGGGGAAAGTCTGTGGTCGGTCAAGATGGACCCGAGCCAGATTGATCAGGTTCTGGCCAACCTGTGTGTCAATGCGCGCGATGCCATTGGCAAATCGGGGGGACAAATCACGATTGAAACGGGCAATGTGGTTTTCGACGAAACCTATTGCGCCTGCCATGCCGATATCGTCCCGGGCGAATACGTGCTGCTGGCCGTGAGTGACAACGGATGTGGAATGGACAAACAGACGCAGGAACACCTCTTCGAGCCGTTCTTTACAACGAAAGGGATTGGTCAGGGGACGGGCCTGGGGCTGGCAACCGTCTATGGGGTGGTCAAGCAGAACAAAGGAAGCATCAATGTTTACAGCGAACCCGGAGAAGGGACCACTTTCAAGTTGTATTGGCCCCGCTATGTCGGGAAGGCGGAACTCAACCCGGCTGACAAGGCGGGGGCCCTCAACGGCGGGCGCGAGACGGTCCTGATGGTCGAAGACGAACCGGCGATTCTGGCCATGTGCAAGGCGATGGTTGAGAAACTGGGGTACCGGGTGATTGCCGCCGGTACGCCGGGTGAGGCCATTCGTCTGGCTCAGGAACACGCGGGACAGATCCATCTGCTTATGACCGACGTGGTCATGCCCGAGATGAATGGACGCGATCTGGCCCGCCGGATTCTGTCGCTCTATCCCGACCTCAAGTGCCTGTTCATGTCGGGTTATACCGCCAATGTCATCGCTCATCACGGCGTGCTGGATGAGGGCGTACAGTTTCTTCAGAAGCCCTTCACTCTGAAAGATCTGAGTGCAAAGATCCGCGCGACGCTCGACAGTGAACAGGGAGACAAACCCGGGAAATGAAACGGTTCTTCTCCGGAAGACAGATTCGGTTACCCGTGGTGATCGCCGGACTCGCGCTGGTGACACTGGTTCTGCTGTTCGTTCCGTTTCTGCTTTTTACGCGATATGTCATTCAGGAGCGTTTGTCTGGTGATGCGGTGAACATTTTGCGTCAGGAGAACCAGGAATGGACGGCGCGGTTGGATGAGAAAATGGTCCTGGCGCGCGAAAGCATCGTTCGATTCTCTCAGGTCTTGTCAAATATGCCGGTTGAAACGCAGGAGGGGGCGGTTCAGCGGTTTGACGCTCTCGTCGGACGGGATGCCGATGGGGCCTGGCGTTCCCGGCACGAGTCTTATTTCCCTCTCGATGAGGCGGGGATCTGGTTGCCGGCCTCTTATCCGCTCACGCCGGAGAGACAATCGTTTCTGACAACGGCCCGGAGTTTGACGGAGTTGTATGGGAAGGGCGCCTTGAACCTTTTCGTGGACACCTGGGTCTTGCCCCGGGAAGGTGGAATCGTCATCTATTGGCCCAGCGAGCCGGATTTCGTTTACGCGGCCGGGGCGGACTTCGACTACACGAACACGGAGTGGGTGACCTTGACGCGTCCGGACGCGAACCCGCAGGGCCAGCCCCGTCTGACCACGACGTTATTTGATCCGTCGCCCAAGATCTGGATGATCAGTATCGTGGCGCCTTATCGCCGCGGGGGGGAGTGGGCCGGAGCGGTCGGGCATGATTTCCCGATTGCCTCGATATTGAAACAAATCCGGGACGTCGAAATTTATCCCGGGACGGATTACCTGCTGGTGCGGGAGGATGGGGCCCTCTTGCTGTCCAACCGTTACAACGAGCGGATTCAGACGACATCTGGGCGTTTCTCGCTCCGTGACACGGGCGATGAGGAACTCCAGCGTTTCTGGGGGCTCATCCCGGATGTTCTGAAAGACCGGACCACTTACACGTATCGGGGGCGAACACACGTGTATGTGGTCAGCCGTACGCGGGAGACGGGCTGGTTCTTCATCACTTCTACGCCCCGCAGCGAAATCCTCCAGGCGATTCGGGCCTCCTATGTCGCCATCTGGGGTAGTTCTGCCTGCTTTCTCTTCCTTTTCTGCGCAGTCTCCTTCCTGTTTGTGTCCCGGTTGATTATTCCGCCGGTCCGACGTCTGGTTCGGGGGACCGAAGAAGTGGGAGGGGGAAATCTGGATTATGTCTTTGCTCCGGAATGGTCGCGTGAATTTCGCAGTATTTCCGACTCGATTACCCGGATGGTGACCACGCTCAAGGACACGTTGCGCCAGGCGCGGGACGCGGAGCAGACCGCCCTCATGAGTGAGGAAAAATACAAGCGGCTTGTGGACAATCTCACCAACAGTGTCTTGTATCGTCACAACCTCGAGGGGGTTCTGACCTATGTTTCGTCCTCCGTCACGAAGGTGCTGGGTTATACGGTCGAGGAATCTTTGGGGCACTATGCGGAATATATGACCGACCATCCCGTCAATCAGGAGGTTCAAAAGAGGACGGAACTCTGTATTCAGGGAATTCAGCAACCGCCCTACGAAATGCAGGTTCGCGCCAAAGACGGGGAGATCCGGTGGTTCGAGGTGGTGGATGTGCCGGTGCGAAACGCCGCCGGAGAAGTCGAGGCGGTGGAGGGAATCGCGTATGACATTACGCAGCGCAAGCGCGCCGAAGAAGATAAAGTCCGAATCGAGAGCCAGTTCCAACAGGCACAGAAAATGGAATCAGTGGGACGTCTGGCCGGAGGAGTGGCCCATGATTTCAACAATATGCTGGGGGTGATTCTGGGCCACCTCGAGATTGCCATGACCCAGTTGCAACCGGAGCAGCCGCTCTATGAAAATCTGGAAGAAATCCGGCAGGCGGCCTGGCGGTCTGCCGATCTCACGCGCCAGTTGCTGGCTTTTGCGCGCAAACAGGCGATTGTGCCTCAGGTTCTCGACCTGAACGCGACCATCGAGGGCATGCTCAAGATGCTCCAGCGCCTGATCGGCGAGGACATCAATCTTCAGTGGCTGCCCGCCGCCAATCTCTGGAAGGTCAAGGTGGATCCCACCCAGATTGATCAGATTCTGGCCAACCTCTGTGTCAATGCCCGCGACGCGATAGACAATACCGGTCAAATCACGATCGAGACGGAAAACAACCGGTTCGACGAGGACTACTGTGCCGCGCATCCCACTTTTGCGTCCGGTGAGTATGTCCGGCTCTCGGTCAGTGACGATGGGTGCGGCATGGACAAAGAAACACTGGCGCATATTTTTGAGCCATTTTTTACGACCAAGGAACTGGGGCGAGGGACGGGGTTGGGGCTGGCGACCGTGTATGGAATCATGCGTCAGAATGAGGGGTTCATCAATATTTACAGCGAACCGGCAAGAGGGACGATGTTTTCCATCTATTTGCCCCGGTATGCGGGTGAGACCGAATCGAAACCGAAAGAGACGGAGGCGCAGGTGAACCCTGCCATTCCTGGAAATGAAACCATCCTGCTGGTCGAGGATGAGCCGGCGATCCTGAACATGACCTCGACGATGCTTCAGCGGCTGGGCTATACGGTGCTGGCGGCGGCGTCACCCGGCGACGCGATTCGGTTGGCGCAGGAACATGGGGCGAGGATAGACCTCCTCATTACCGATGTGATCATGCCCGAGATGAATGGCCGCGATCTGGCCCAGCAGATTCTGTCGTTCTATCCCGGTCTCAAGCGGCTTTTCATGTCGGGGTACACCGCCGATGTCATTGCGCATCGCGGGGTTCTGGAAGACGGGGTCCAGTTCATTCAGAAGCCTTTCACCCTCAAAGATCTAAGCGCAAAAATCCGCGAGGTTCTCGAAGAAAAATGAGAGCGACTCGGGGGCGAAGTCCCCGGGAAAGACACCGCGAGCCGCCCCCCTCCGGACTGAGGCGATTGACAAGGGCGGCGCGTTCTGTTAAGGGTCGGGTACGGCTTTGGGTCTGTCCCCGCCGTGGCGGCAGGAAGCGGACGGAAAAATGTCGGTGAGTGTCGGCCCGGACGATTTCGCATAGAAAGAGGATGAACATCATGACGGTGATGGTATTGGGAGGCGCTGGATATATTGGCAGTGTGACGGTGGAGCGGTTGGTGGAGACCGGGCGCAAGGTGGTGGTCTATGACAACCTGTCGCGCGGGCATGCCGAGGCGGTCGAGGCGAATGTGCCGTTTGTCCAGGGGGACATTGCCGACACGCAACTGCTCGAAAAGACCATCCGCGAGCGCAAGGTCAAGAGTGTCATGCACTTCTGCGCCCATTCGCTCGTGGGCGAGTCGGTCAAGGAACCGTTGATGTATTACCAGAACAACCTGCGCAACGGGATTGACCTGATCGAAACCCTGCGTCGCTGCGAAGTGCAGCAGTTCATTTTCTCCTCCACGGCGGCCACTTTCGGCCAGCCCGACACGGAGTTTATCACGGAGACGACGGCGCAGGCGCCCACCAACCCCTACGGGCGCAGCAAACTGATGTTCGAGAAAATCCTTCAGGATTGTTCGGAAGCCTACGGGTTCCGGTCGGTGGCCCTGCGTTATTTCAACGCCTGTGGCGCCACGCAGAAGCATGGCGAGGACCACTCGCCCGAAACGCACCTGATTCCCGTGGTGCTGGATGTGGCGTTGGGCAAGCGCGAGGCGCTGGGGGTGTTCGGGCGCGATTACGCCACGCCGGACGGGACCTGCGTGCGCGACTACATCCACGTTTCCGACCTGGCCGATGCCCATATCCTGGCGCTCGAGTCCCTTGAAAAGGGGGGCAAGACGACCTCGTACAATCTGGGCAATGGGCAGGGATTCTCGGTTCTCGATGTGGTGCGGGCGGTCGAGGAAGTGACCTGCAAGCACATCCCGACGATTGATTCGCCCCGGCGCCCGGGCGACCCGGCCCGCCTGGTGGCCTCGTCCGACCGGATTCGCGAGGAATTGCACTGGCATCCCAAGTTCACCGATCTCAAGCAGATCATCCGGACGGCGTGGGACTGGAAACTGGCTCACCTGACCGGATACGGTCAGTTGGAAGATTGATCCCGCTGGGGAAACGGCGTGTTTTGTCTGACGGACGCCTTCCTGACCCGGATTGCCGGGCAGGAAGGCGTCTCGGTTTCTGGGGAGGATTCGAATGGTTGTCGGCCCGTTTCCCGGATTCTGTAAATCCATTGACTTTAAGGCTGGAACGCCTAAAAT
>DAOPYU010000142.1:0-9927 GCA_035353095.1 Candidatus Sumerlaeota bacterium
CATCTCAACGCTCCGGGGAAGAATCAGAATCTGGAGCGCAGCCGCTTCGGGCGTTACTGCGACAAGACGGAATTCCGCGACCTTCTGCGTCAGGGCCGCATTCCCGAGGTCGAGGCCGTTTTCCACCTCGGCGCGTGCAGTTCCACCACCGAAACCGACGCGGCCTATCTCGACGACAACAATACCCGATACACCCGCGACCTGTGCGAGTGGTCCCTGAAGACCGGCGCCCGGTTTATCTACGCTTCCAGCGCGGCCACCTACGGCGACGGGGAAAAGGGGTATTCCGATGAGGATGCCGTCACCCCCACCCTGGAGCCGTTGAACCTCTACGGGCGTTCAAAACAACGGTTCGACCTCTGGGCTCTGGAAAGCGGGGTCCTCAACCGGATTGCCGGGTTGAAGTATTTCAACGTCTATGGTCCCGGCGAGGACCACAAGGACGCGATGCGCTCGCTGGTCAACAAGGCTTACGACCAGATTCGGCGCGAGGGGGAAATCACGCTCTTCCGGTCCCATCGGGAGGAATTCCGCGACGGGGAACAACGCCGCGACTTCGTCTATGTGGCCGATGCCGTGGCGGTCACCCTTTTCTTCTTCGACCACCCGGAGGTGTCGGGGTTGTTCAACTGCGGCTCCGGGGTGGCGCGGACCTGGGTGGACCTGGCGAAGGCGCTGTTTGCGGCGATGGATCTCCCGCCACGCATCCGTTTCATCGAAATGCTGGAGAGCATCCGGGACAAATATCAGTACCACACCCAGGCCGACACGGCCAAACTCCACCGGGCCGGTTACCCCACCCCCTTCTCCTCCATAGAAGAAGGGGTTGACCGCTATGTCCGCGAATACCTGGCGCGGCGTTGAAAAACCGCCGTTATCAACCTGAAAACCGCAGTTGAGCGCCAACGGCGCGAACTTATACCAGCCTTGGGCAAGCGAAGCGTCGCCCAAGGAAAAGGGCCCCCTCCTTGCATGTGAGGGCTGAAGGCCCGAACTATGAAAAGGGATCAAACGACTGAATAGTACGGGCTTTCAGCCCTTGCCTGAATAACCGATTCGGTTTTCCTGGGGCGATGCCCCAGGCTGGTATAAATCGCGCCGTTGGCGCTTTCCATCCAAATTCCCCTGGCTCCCGACGCCTTTCCACATCTCCCCTGAATTCGCCTTCCAGGTGCCTTGAATTCCCCTTCCAGGAGTCTTGAATTCAACGGATTCCAGACGAACTACTCGCTCGACTGCGGTATTCCGGTTGATTCTTTTCCTTCAGCCTCGCGTTTCCGTTTCGGCGGGGCGGCGCAACACGCGCATCCCCAGGTTGTGGATTTCCTGGAGGGTTACGTGCCGTGAGAGCGCCAGCAGCAGGAAGTAGAGCGCCCCGTAGGGCAGGAAAAGCGCGGCGGTAAACAGGAACTCCCCGACGCGCCCCAGTCCCCCCGACCAGGCGAAGACCCCGGCGTGGCTCAGGCCATACAACGGCGCGGCGGCGAGAAAACCCGCCGCCAGCGGCTTCGGAAAAATATCGAGAACAAAGGGCCAGAACCGCTCCTCGATCGCCTTGAGAAAAATGACCGCATAATAGACCGTCCCCAGAATCATGGCGAGGACCGACCCCCAGGCGACGCCGATATAGCCGATCCGGATCACGAGGAACCAGCTCAGCAGAAGGTTGACGATTCCCGACAGAACGGTGGCGCGCATCTGGAGGTGGGGCAGGTGGCAGGCGTTGCCGATTTCCATCGAGGCCGCCATGGCCGTGTTGGCCAGAAAGGCCAGACTCAACACGCTCAAGGCGGTGTTCGCCTGGGGGATGTTTTCGCCCATCCAGGAGTGGATAATCGGGTTGGCGGTGAACATCACAAAGACATAGCAAGGCGTGCTGAGCAGGAAAAACCAGCGCGAAGTGAGCCGGTTGATCCGGCGGATCTGCGCCGGGTGTCCCTCGGTGGCGACCTGTGTCATCACGGGCAACAAGGCCGAGACCAGCAGTTTGACAAAGTCGCGCAACACCGTCGCGGCCTGCGAGCCGATCTGGTAGTTCCCGGGCGAGGGCTGGGGGTCCACGTAATGCGCGATGAAGGACTTGTCGGTCTGGCAGACGATCGTGTCGCAATTGGCGGAAATCTTGACGCGCCAGCCGAAGGAATAGAGGTATTTCAATAACTCGCGCATCGGGCGGGCGGGTTCTTTGTCGGGAATGCGGGTCAACGCCCCCGGCATCGCCAGCAGGTACAGGAGTCCCTGAATCAGGCCCGACCCGACCACCACCCAGCTGATGTGTTTCAACCGGATGACCATGTCGGCGTCGGCTTTCCCATCGTACCAGATGACCAGCGCCAGCCCGCCATAGTACGCCACCGCGTAGATCATGCTCAGGCTGTTGGCGAGCGAGTTGCGCTGCAGGGCCATCAGCAGGTGGTGCCAGGCGCAGAAGGTTTCGCTGAAGACCAGCGAGACGAGAAACGCCAGGAGCAGCCCCTGTCCCTCGGAGAACATCTCGGGCGCCATCCCCACGACCCGCATGACTGGCTTGATGAACAGCCACGCCAAAACCACGCACAGTGTGCTGTAGGAAAAATAGAGGACGACACTGGCCCCGAGGAGTTTGCGGATGTCGGCCCGGCGGCCGGTGGTCGCGTACTCGGCAAACACCTTGATGTAGCCGTACTTGAATCCCGGATCGGCCAGGGTGGCATAGAACATGCCGGTCAGAGCCAGGCTGTAAAGGGAATAGTAGCCCTTGCCCAGAAAGTCGTACAGGAGCGGCACCACCAGCAGCGCCAGAAACTTGAGCCAGAACCGTCCGATAAAGTTTGCGATCGTATTGAAGAGGAACAGACGGGTTTGAGTCGGGTGCGGCATCGCGGTCCAATCATCGGGCGATCAGGAGCAGGAGGGAGGTGACGCCGTTGACCAGCGCATGCGCCACCACCGGCGCCACCAGCGACCCGCGCCACTCGCGCAGCATGGCAAACACCAGGCCCAGCGTAAAGAGCAGGGGGAGGCCGAGAAGCCCCTGCGGGTGAAGCAGGGCAAAGACGAACGAAACGACGCATGCGGCGGGGACCGGTCCCCACGCCCGGCGCAGCGCCCCGTAGAAAATCCCCCGGAACAACAGCTCTTCCACCATCGGCGCGATCCCCACCGCCATCAGAAACAGAACGCCGACCTGAAGCGCCGACGAGGCGCCCAGCAGCTCAGGCACATAGGGGTGTCCCGCCGACTCGGGATCAATCCCCAGAACCCGGGTCAAAATATGGTATCCGTAAAAGGCGATGACGATCAGTGGGATGGCGGCCACATACCCCGCCAGACCCAACAGCGACTCGACCACCCAACCCTGTCCCCGGTGCAGTCCCGCCAGGCGTCCCGTCCAGCCGGCGGCGGCTCCCCGCAGGCGGGGCCAGAACGCCACCAGCGGCGCCAGCGCGCTCGTTGCCAGCCAGAACCACGGTCCCAGAACCCCGCCCAATCCCCACGCGCTCAACGCCTGACCCGTCAGCATGACCAGCGCCATCCAGCTCAGGTACGCCGTGAAGGTCTCGAACCCGATCCAGACCACGCCAGGCTCGGTCGGGTCCGAATGGGCGCCCCCGCGCATTTCGAGTCGTTGGGCGGTCAGGAGCAAAGCATAGGCGATCAGCAGAACCACTCCCGAGAGAAAAGCCGCCAGAAACCCGGCAAAGAAAACCAGCAAACCGTAGGTGGCCCGGACACAGTCTTGGTGGAGCGTTTCGCGCGCCTGGCGACCGGCTTCCGGGTCGGTCAGGAGCAGGGTATCCGCTTCCACCATCCGGCTGAGCCAGCCGAGATCCTCGCGCAGGGTTCCCAGTTGAAAGGCATTGGGCGCCTGGGGCGGTTCAGTACCGTAGAGTTGGATCACGATCCGGTTTTTGAACTGCTCGCCGGTGGAATGGAACGAAACAGCCAGAAGCCGACGGCGGAATGCGTCCTGGAGACTGCGTTGTTTCAGATGCCCGGCAATGATGAGCGCCCGGCGCAACGAGCCGGGGTCGTCGGGCAGGTTCTCCAGCAGACGCCCGGCCATCTGTTGCGATTCCGAGGTCCACCCGGCGTCGGCCAGCAGGACCGTCCCCCCCACGGCCAGCTTGCCCAGCAACGCCCATTGCGGGTTGGTGGCGCGTTCACCATACGAGGTGGGCTGGGTCCGCAGAGTGGCCGTCTGGACATGTCCCGAGGTGAGAGTCCGGAATGCCTGACGCACGCTGGGGCCCTGATTGCGGACAACCAGCGCGCCCAGCGCCAGGCCGAACAGGAGGAGGGTCACGATTTTGGATCGCCGTCCGACCCGCAAAGAAGGAGCGGCTCCTTCCGGGGCAAACGGAATGTTCCGGGAGTCGGAAGTGCGGGAGGAGGGTTCGGATAACGGTTCAATACTCATCATCAGAACCCTATCACAACCGGCGGGATCGTCCAGAGAAAATCAGCGTTTGTCCGGGGCTTTTTCAGGAGTTGATTTCAACGGCCTTTTCAAATCGGAAATGACCCGGCCTTTGAGGGGGCTGGCGAATTTTCCGGACTGCCCGTCTGGGGACGGCATTGCCGTAAAGTCGGAAAACAGGCGGACTCCCCCGGGGGTGTCCCCCGAGCAGGTCGTGATTGGAACGGGGCGACTTTTCAACCCCCGGTCAGGGCTGTGGGGTTCCCGTATCGTCCGGGAGGGGGGAATTCCCGGCGCGCAGGTTCTGGAGGATTTCCAGAATCGCGTCGCGGTCCTCGAGGTCCGCCTCGACGATGCCCCATCCGTTGCGCATCTGGAACAGGCCGTTGTAGGCCGAGTCGTGGTAGGTGCGGATGGCGTAGTCAATCCCCTCCGCGTCGAGCATTGAACTCAACACCTGCGCCTCAACCTCGTTTTCCAGCGTGGCCACCTTGCCGTAGTTCGTCATCGAGTAACCTCCTTCTATTCCTAAATCATCTGTTTCTTCCGAATATTCCCCCAGTTGGAGATCCCCATTGATCCAGGCTTTCAACGATTTCTTATACCTTTTCCATGTCAGATCGTCTTTTTGAAAGACGGCAATCCGGTCGCGAAGTTCGGAATCGGTGATGTTCATAAATTGCCAGACTTGTTCGTCGAAATCGGAGTACACATCAAAGAGTGTATCAATAAAATAGTCTTCAGGAAACATGTCCTTTGTCTTGACGTCATCCAGTCCCAACTGCAAAGCCAGAAATTCATTGTCAAAAATATCATCGAGTTCGCTTCCCATCAGGCCGCCACACCAGACACATTCGGCCCCGGCCAGGATGGCGCTTTGGGCCAGTTGATCCATTTGCGCGGTTTTGTGTCCTGCCAAATCTTCATTCTGATAAATGAACAGGGAAAAATGCTCGGGGCCCGGTAGCCATTCGGTCACCGCCCCCAGATCATCCACCAGCAGCAGGTAGTATCGGTATCCTTCGTGTTCCGCGAGCAGCCTCAGCATGAATTTTCCCCTCCCCTGGTGACAGGAAAATCCCCAAGTTCGATACAGTGGAATAACCCCCAACTTATTGCCCCGGCAGGGGCAAAGGTCAGTAGCCGGGGGTGGAGCAAAGCGGAACCCCCGGATCTGTCCCCCTATTTTTCCCGCCCCGGAGGGGGCGGAGGAAAAACCGAAATGTCCGCAATAACTCGAGTGGAGCCATCTCATCGTCCTTCATAAAGTAACCGCCCTGCGCCTCTCCAGGGCGCCTAAGGAGACGACTCTTTTTCCGGGGGTTGCGCTTCGTTCCACCCCCGGCTGGCGACAAGTTTGCGAAGCACCTCACCTGTGCCCCTTCGGGGCACCTTCTCCCAATCCTTTCAAAGATTGAATCCTCGGCGAAACGGCGTTCTCAATCTTCCGTCAATTCCAGTTCCCCGTTGATCCAGGCCATCAGGGTTTTCTCATACCATTTCCCGATGACGTCGTCTTTCTGAAAGACGGCGACCCGGTCGCGAAGTTCGGGATTGGTGGAGACACTCATAAACTGCCAGACCAGTTCTTCTACGCTCGCGTCCACATCGAAAAGAGTCATGACAAAGTAGTCTTCTGGAAACAGGTCCTTATCAACATCCGGGTCCAGTCCCAACTCCAGGATAACAGCCTTCTCATCAAAGAAGTCATCGAGTTTGCTGCCCATCAGGCCGCCACACCAGACGCATTCCGCTCCGGCCAGAATGGCGCTTTTGGCGAACCGGAAATACCGATCAATGTCGGCCCGCTCTTCTATCTTGTTGTCTTCGTAAATGAACAGAGAAAAATGCTCCGGTCCCGGGAGCCATTCGGTCACCGTGTCGATCGCATCCACCAGAAGCAGGTAGTATCGGTACCCCTCGTGTTCCGCGAGCAACCTCAGCACAATCCACCACCCATTCCCCGCATACAGAGTGTGACCTTTTGGGGCGCCCCTTCAGGGCGCGAAGATTAAGGGGGGACACTTTTCCGTAGGTTCCCTGCGGTCACCTACGGCTACTCATAGGCAGCCCCTCCGGGGCTGGAAGACAGTCGTCCATGGCTTCCATGAAGGGACTGCGAAGCACTTCAAGGCACTTCTCTTCGGGGTCCAAAACGGCACCGATTTTCACAATACGAATTTCTTATGACTTTTTCAACACCCTGTTAAGGCCTTGATCCTTTACCTCATTGTCTGAAGGATCGAGATTTTTGAAGAAAAGGGGGGGTGTTGGCCCCGAAGGGGCCGCCCTTGAGTTGCTTCGCAGGCTTGTAAGCCAGCCGTAGGTGACCGAAGGGAACCTACGGAAAGGGTCTCCTGAAAGGTTTGCACCCTGAAGGGGTGCCCCAATGTATGAAAGATTAAGGGTTAAGGACAAGGCTCAATTCGATCCTGTTGATCCCGTAATCCTGTCCCTTTTTTCACCCAAACGACCAGGCGCGCCTCACCCCCGCAGTTTCTGGGCGAAGAGTTCGTTGACCATCTGCGGGTTGGCCTTGCCGCGGCTGGCCTTCATCACCGCGCCGACCAGGAAGCCCAGGGCGCGGTCCTTGCCCTCGCGGTACTCCTGCGCCGGGCCCGGGTTGGCCGCGATCACCTCGTCCACCCACGTTTCGACCTGACCGCTGTCCTTGACCTGGACCCAGCCCTTTTCCTCGACGATCTTCTTCGGGTCGCCGCTCCGGGCGGGATCGCCCGCCGCGGCGAGCATTTCGGCGAAGACGTCCTTGGCGATCTTGCCCGAGATGGTTCCGGCGTCGATGAGCGCGACGAGGGCCGCCAGGTCGGGCGCGGCGATGGGCGACTCGGACGGCTCCAGATCGCGGGCGTTGAGCTCGCGCAGCAGTTCGGTGGTGATCCAGTTGCTCAGGGCCTTGGGGTTGTTGTGCGCGGCCACGGCCTGTTCGAAATAGGCGGCAAGCGGCCGGGTGGCAGTCAGGATATCGGCGTCGTACTCCGAGAGGCCGTACTGCTCGATGAAGCGGGCGCGCTTGGCGGCGGGCAGCTCGGGCAGCTCGGCCCGGATGCGGTCGAGCCAGGCGTCGTCCACCTCGACCTCGACCAGGTCGGGATCGGGGAAGTAGCGGTAGTCGTGGGCGCTTTCCTTCGAGCGCATGGCGAGCGTGCGCTGGCCCGCTTCGTCCCACTGGCGGGTGTCGTGGATGAGTTTTTCGCCCTTGTCGAGCGCCCGGCACTGGCGGCGCGTCTCGTACTCGATGCACTTGAGAGCGACCTTCATCGAGCCGAGGTTTTTGATTTCGGCCCGGAAGTCGGGCAGTTCGGTCTGGCCCACGGGACGGTGCGAGATGTTCACCTCGAAGCGCAGACGGCCCTCGTGCATGTTGCAGTCGCTGACCTCGATGTACTCGAGCAGGTTCTTGAGCGCCTGCATGTAGGCCATCGCTTCCTCGGCCGAGCGGATGTCGGGCTCCGAGACGATCTCGAGCAGGGGCGTCCCCGCGCGGTTCAGGTCCACGAGGCTGTACTCCTCGCCCGTGCCCTCGGGGTGGACGTTCTTGCCCGCGTCCTCTTCGAGGTGGATGTTGTTGATGCGGATCTTTTTCTTCTCCGCGCCACCGTTGACGGGGATCTCGAGGTACCCGTCCTCGCCCAGGTTGCGCCGCAGCTGCGAGATCTGGTAGTTCTTGGGCAGGTCGGGGTAGTAGTAGTTCTTGCGCTCGAAGTCGGTGAGCGGGTTGATGCGGCAGTTGAGCGCCACGGCCGCGCGCAGCGAGAAGTCGAAGGCCTTGCGGTTCAGCACCGGCAGCGACCCCGGCATGCCCAGACACACCGGGCAGACCTCGGTATTGGGCGGCTGGCCGAAGCGGGTCGAGCACCCGCAGAAAACTTTGGTGTCGGTGGCCAACTCCACATGGACTTCGTAGCCGATGACGGTTTCATACTGCATGAGCCGGGGTTCCTTGTTTCCTTCAAGTCGTTCGTGTGTTCGTTACGCAGGAATGCCCCTGTCTTTCCCAGCATTCCACCCCCCATGCCATAACACAGCGCGCGGCAAAGGTCAAACCCTCCGGGAGGGGGGCGCGGATGCGTTCTGAAGAGGGGTGTCGAGGAGGCGTCTTGAAGGGGGGTATCGAGGGTACGTCTTGAAGGGGTTTCCCGGGATACGTTTTGCCGGGGTTCCCCGGGATCGCCAATCTCCCGATTGGCACAGTTATGAGGTGTTCCGGGAGCGCCGAACGTCTGCCGGGACAAAAGCCCCTTCTCCCAAGGGGGGGGGATGACTCTGTATTGGAAGGGAAAGTGCGTCCTGGGTCTCGTCATCGGGGAGGGGAATGGGGTGGGGAATGGGGTGGGGCAGACCGGCGGAAATCTTCAACCGCGCCAATCGGGAGATTGGCGGTCCCGGGGGCGGTTTCTTTTCCGGAAGTTTTGGAGAAAAACCTTTTGTTTTTCGGGAGTGAGCTGGTGATCTGGGGACGTCATATCTAATACGGGCTTCCCCGCCGGTTTGTCCCCCTTGACATAATTCTGCGCCTGTGCGAATCTGACCCCGTTATGGCATACCACGCAGCACCCGCCAGGGCAGGAGCGCAAGAACAGGAAGGAATTCGGTATGATGTTCCCAGATTCCAGATTTCGATTCAAAATCCGGTGTGACGGAACGTTGGTATGCCATGGACGCTTATAAACAGACGCTGAGGAAAACCTTCAGGGGAGTTGCTGTGTAAAGCACATCGAAAAAGGATGTAAAAATGGGTACAGAGGAATTTTTGATTTTTTCAGTAGTTATCACATTTGGTTGGATGCGAACGATGAGCGTATCGCCTCTTCATCTGAAGAATTTTTTTGTCGGATGCCTTGTCGGCCTTGTTGTAGTAAGTGTAAACTATATTATTTATTATTTGATCGTTGTTTTCTTTCATTGTATTGAGAAGAAGTATGTGGCAAGGCGCTCCCTGTAATTGATACAGATAAGGGGTATTTCAAACTCAGAAGAATCCCTGTTTAACAGGTCTTCGTGATGAGAGATGCGCAATAATTTGTGACGCGATGTGTATATTCCTGAATTTAGATTCCTTGCAGGGGAGAGTAATTCTTATGGGAGTGTGGGTCGATTTGTTGAATGGCGCAGAAAAAGGATCGTGGGGCGGATGCGGTATTTTTGTATTCGCGTCTTCATTATCTTTTTGTATCTCTTTCTGGGTTTTCTTTAATTATGGATGGACAAGTATGGTGATCAGTTATATTTTGTTATGTCCCCTTATTGCTTGTCCGATGCTGCTGATAGCATATTTTCTCAGAGAACGAGAAAAAAGAATTTCTCGAAAAGACAGAGATTGAGTCAGATCAGGTGAGATCAGGTGACGCCATACCGAATTCTGGGATTTTGGAATCAGGGGCCGCCATACCCGAATACGGGTTCTTTCTGGAAGGCTTCTTTCCGGGAGCGAAGGGGGTGCAGCTCGAACGTGTTACACTACGTCCTGTTTCTTCCATTCAAGAAATCCCGGATGCCCAATTACACTC
>DAOPYU010000143.1:0-9884 GCA_035353095.1 Candidatus Sumerlaeota bacterium
CACTGGTCCGCATGTGGAAATAGTCGCCCTGCCGCTCGATCTGCAGGTACCGATGTGCGTTCCAGGCAAGCTGGTTGCCCTTCTGCGACCGGGAACCCCCATCGAAATTCGTCACCATGTTCCCGATGTTCCAGATCGGGAAGAACGAAAGCTGGATCAGGTCTTCCCCTTCGCCTGCGTCCGTCAGATTCGGAACGCGCGCCATCAGCCCCCCGTCGGTATTACCCGGCGTGCGACGCTGTTCGAGACCGGCGTAGTCGGCAACCTTGACCTCGACCAGGAAGTCCCCCTGGACCCTCTTGTAGAGAAACGGTCCACTCGGCTTACCCCCATCCCAGACCGTCCCTTTCGATTGCAGACGAATCTGACCATTCTCGGCAACAACCGCCTCGGCGGCGTTCTCTCCCGTGGCGAGAACACCCTCCCAGACGGTGCCCTGTACCCCCTCCTTCAGATAGTCATGGGCGGTCTGGAAGGTGTCCCTGTATTCCTCGATGAGGTTTTGATCCGTCTTTGCCTCAACGGGTTCGCCGGGAGCGGTCACGTTGCCCAGGGAATCGCGTACCGTCACGGTATAGGCGTAGCGGGTATCGGGTTTGAGACCAGAATCGAAGAAGAAAGGAGTGGAAATCCACCCACTGTCGGCTTTGCTCTGTCCGGTAGTCTCGACAAAGCGGTACTCGACCAACCCCAGATCGGAACGGGCTGGCTGCGCCGCCATCGAGATGGCCGTCGTACTGATGGCGCGCGGCGCGGCACTGAACGTGGCCGGGCTGGGCAGAGGCGTCCCCCACTCGCGTTTCCAGACTTCGTGCAACTGCGCCAGTTCCCCCTCCGGCAGGGCTCGGCGGAACAGTTGAACTCGCGCCAGCGCCCCGTTAAAGCCCGGAAAATCCCCCACCTTCCCAAGCGTCAGACAGTTCAGATCGGCAACCGAAACAGGGGCTTTCTGCGGTTCCGATACAGGCGAACCATTCAGAAACGCACGCCAGGTCTCCCCTTCCAGAACCACCGCAATCTGGTTCCACTTCCCGGCGACAAGACCGGAAAAATTTGGGGGCGTGACACCCAGAACCTGATCGCCATACCCCACTGTCAGAATGCGGGAAACCGGTTCGACCGCCTTCTCGTCGGAAACCCACACACTGGCCAGAAGGGTCCGTCCACCCGAGAGGGTACTTGAACTTCTGGAGGAAAGGGACAGGCAGTCGTTTTCATGAAACCGGACGGCAATCCGCCCTCCGACATTCTCGACCTTGGGAGCACTCCCCTCCTTACTCGAAAACGCCTCCCCCCAGACGCCCTGATTGCGCCACTCGGACAAGGGGCCATAGTCGAGTCTGGCCGAATCGGCATGAACGAGCACATCCGCCTGAGGTTTTTCGGCGGCCATTTTCTGGATTTGTTTTTCGTACATCGCATGGTCATAAATCCGCAACGAAGCCAGATACCCGTCCAGATACTCCGATCCCGGTTCGGAAGCGCCGACATAGACGGGCCGCCCCTCGTGCATCATCAGCATCTTCGCTTCCGCGCTGTCGAGTTTTCCATCCACATAGACCCGCTCGATCACCCCGTCGAACACCACGGCGAGGTGGTGCCATTCTCCCACCTTCGGCGGTGCCTGCCGGAACCCCATATCCGCGAATCCCCAATGTCCCACTACTCCAAATTCCCGGTGAGTTCCATACCCGATCTGGGCGGTAGCCGCATCCGGTCCGCCGCGACCAGCCCAGCTCACGATACACTCGCTCTCCCCAATTTCCGGATTCAAGACCCACGCACTGACCGTGAAACTGTTGTTGCCCGAAAGCGCCCGAGGCCCGGTGAACGACGCCTTCAGAATCTGGTTTCCCGAAAACCGCATCGCCTTGCATCCACCAGCCAGTTCCACCCGCGGTTTGGCCTCATCGGCCCCGAACTCCCCTCCAAGCGTTCCCTTGTTCTTCCAGGAGGAAACGGTATCGCCGAGCTGGAAATCCGAAACATCGAGAGAAATGAGGGGATCGCAACTGTAGCCCATCCGCGAAAGATACTCCGCCTCGGATTTTTTCTTTTCCCTCTCCGCCCCGACCACCTGCTCGAAAGCGCGCGCGGCCATCTCTTCCAGCGGATCGTCCGGGGCGTCCGAAAACGCCTTGAAGTTCCAGATTGCGCCCGCCAGCCCCGGATACTCAGTCCCGGTTATCGTAATGCGCAAATACCGCGCCTCGACATCCCCCTTGTCCACCATCGGACTGCCCCAGCGGAGGTTGTTGCGCCGGTCGGCGAAGGTCTTCCACTCCTTTGCGTCGGTCGAATACTCGATCAGGTACTGGTAGTACCAGGTGGCATATTCGAACTGCGTCTCGGTTCTACGAATCCGTTGGGGAGTTACCAGATCCACATCCAGCGACGCACCCAACTTGTTGGCGACGGGCCGCCAGAGCGTGGCGTTGTTGTCGTCCACGGCATACTCGGGCTTGTACTCATGGTTACGTACCGTATCTCGGTAAGAGGAGGCCCTCACCGGCTTGCCTGTCGTGAGATTGGGCGAACGTTTTGGAGTATTCCCCAAGTACCCGATTCCGCGATGCGTCGGTTCGACTTTCAGGATTTCCCCCTCCGCGCCAAACTGCATTCTGTCGGCGCAGACCTGCCGGTGCATCCCGTTGGGTGTCAGGGGAATATCGTGCCGGTGGTACACGATGAAATAGTCGTCCTGGTTTTCCTTCAAGATCGAGTGGTGCCCCGGCCCATTGACCGTGTCATCGGCATTCGAGGCCAGGATCGGGTTGTTCGGCCCCATCTTGAAATCGCCATCGGGACGATCGCCCACCGCATATTGAACCCGGTAGGTGCCGTCGTGGCACGAACCGGACGAATACGTGAAGTAATAGAGTCCGTTCCGCTCGAGCATGAAGGGCGCTTCGAAGAAGTCCTTCGCCTGGGTATTGGGAATTTTGCCCAGTTTCGCGAACGTCTTCATGTCGGGGTTGAGTTTTCCGACCCCGCATCCGCTGTTCGGATAGATGCCCCAGGTGCCCCAATACAGATAGATCGAGCCGTCCTTGTCCACAAACGATTGCGTATCGAGCGTGATCACGTTGGGGACCTTCTTGTCTTCGATCAGAAGCCCGTCTTCTCCGATCAAGGGGGTCCAGGGGCCAATGGGCGAGTCCGACACTCCGCAGAAGGTGATGCAGGGCTGATTGTAATAGAGGTAGTACCGTCCATCGGTGTGTTTCAAAACATCGGGCGCCCAATAATAGGGCGTTTTCGGCCAGTTCATCGGGACCAGCGTCCAGTTGACAAAATCTTTTGACACCCAGACCTGCGAGGGGCCGCGCCCGCCTCCGTTACCGTCCGTCGTGGCGTAGAGGTAGTAAAGATCGCCGAACTTCCGGATCGTCGGATCGGCAAAGTACCCCGGCACGATCGGATTGAAGTTTCCCGGCGCGTCGAAACGGGTATCCTCCGAGGCGGCATGGGCCGACGATATCCCGGCCCGTCCTCCGGCCAGAATTCCGAACAGGCAGAGCAAGGTCCAGGCAAACAACCGTCCGCCCGTCAGGAAAGCGGTGACTGAAGGTCGGATCTTGGAAAGACAGGTATTCTGCATCGAAACGGGTGTCCTTTCGTTTTCACCTCTGGGGAACCCGGCGGCAGAGCCGGGCCCGCTTTTTCTTTACACGTGTTAAGTGTATACGCGCAAAAAAACGGGAGTCAAGAAAAACCGCATCTCGTACCCCTCCAGACGGCAGTCCCAACGGACGCGAAATGTTTCCCTCGAACCCTCCGGCTCTCTCAATCACAGGTACCACGGTTCCCGCATCGGGCGGTGCGCCATGCGGGCGGCTTCCGGGTCCCCGACAATGACCTCCAGAACCGGGTCCCACTGGATCTTCCGCCCCGTTCGGATGGCGATATCGCTCAGGTGACTGATGGCATCGGATCGGATGGCCGACTCAATTGGATTTAACGTCTGCGCGCGCGACCGCATGCAATCCACAAAATTCTGGGCGTGCAGTTCACTCGCGACCAGGTGCTCTTCCTCGGGACGGATGATGGATTTCAGAAGTGACTTGGGTTCGGCATCCACCTCGCCTCGCCGCACATTCACCCACCCTTCCGTTCCCATAAACCGGGTCAAATCCCCCGGACCGTCGCAGAACGTCATCTCGACTCCATCGGCATAACGGCACCGCACCTGCCAGTTGGTCAACGTGTTGAAAAGTCCCTCGGTGGGAATCGTCCCCGTGCCTTCGTACTCGACCGGACTGGTGTGATCGCTTTTATTGCCCCATTGCGCGATGTCGAGCGGATGGGCTCCCCAGCCGGCAATGAACCCCAGCGCGTTGTCATACACATGCCAGGTTCCTTCGCTGGTACAGCGATCCGCGGTATAGGGACTCCAGGGGGCAGGACCTAACCATCTGTCGTAATCGAACCCCTCGGGAATCGGTACGGGCTTCGTGCTTCCCCCGGCCAGACCGGACGGCGCAATAACATGAAGGGTGTGAACTTTCCCGATCCGCCCGTTGCGCACCAGTTCGCAGCCGAAACGGCACGGATACGACGAGCGCTGCTGCGTTCCGTACTGGAAGACCACGCCGTAGCGGTTCACCGCATCGCGCAGGGCCTTGTTCCATTCCAGACTGATCCCGAGCGGTTTCTCGACATACATGTCCTTGCCGGCCCGTGCCGCGGCCAGCGCAATCGGCACATGCCAGTGATCGGGCGTGGCCACCACCACTCCGTCAATGTCACTGCAGGCCAGCAGTTCGCGAAAATCGCGGAACATCCGGCACCCCTTGTAGGACGCCTTGTCGGCACGGCTGGCATAATGTTCATCAATCTGTCGGGCACTTTTCTCGCGCCGGGACTGGAAACAGTCGCATACGGCCACACTCTGACACTCGGCAATTCCGAGGAAATTCCCGAGCAGCCCCGAGCCTTGCCCCCCCACGCCAATATGGGCGATCGTCACCCGCTCGCTCGCGGGGGGAATCTTCGACGTGCCCAGCGCCGTGGACGTGATCACATACGGCGCGGCCCCCATCCCAGCCAGCGCTCCCGTGGAACGTACCAGAAAATTCCGGCGTGACATCGAATTCTTTTTCATCTTCCCGACTCCTTTCCCGAACCGCAACCCCACCTTTTCCGGTTTTCCAGAACAGGCCGTGACCGTCCAGCCCAGGAGATCCTTCGATTCGGTCCCAGAACCGGCACACAGGCTTCCATCGGAATCTACGCACGACACCATCCAAATGCAAGACAGCCGTCCCAATCAGGAATTCGCTCCAGTAAACGACATCGAGTTTCCTGGCTGATCCGGATCCTCCCTCCGGGACCTCTGTCTCCGATACTGCGCTTCCCTGTTCCGGTCCCATCCTGACGAACCCACCGGCTCCTGTACAACGTTTTTTCATACAAGATCTTGCATTGTGGGATTTTAGACACCGAGACCCGCCGTATTTCCCATGCGTTCTATCAGGACTGATGGCAGAAATAACACTCACCGGACCGTTAACCGGACAGGATATCCCGGAATAAAAGAAAGCACTCCAGAAGGGATACAGAACAGGCGATCCTTCCTCCAGTCAGGATTTTCCCCAGATTCTGTTTCCGGGATAAGTTCCCTGTCGGTGAATGTCTCGGTATCCGGCACCATTTTTGTTGCTTCTCTATGGTCAGGAATCATAAATTAGGGATATTCGGATAAGGGACACTGGATTTTCTCCAGATGCCGAAACCGGCGGGGAGAGGGAACGTCCCCTGAATTCCCGGATGAAACACCTGAAACCCGGGAAAAGAATGTTTTTGGGGGTAGAGTGAGATCCGATTCATGATGAGTTCGTCCGTTGTTCAGGACACCAGGATGGGGAAATCGGTTTCTTTCCATGTGGCGCTGCCCGTTCTGCTGATGCTCCTCACAGCGGCGGGAGCGACCTGTTGGATTGTCCGTCAGGCCGACCGCGAAATGCGCGAAAACCTGCTCAAACAGGCCCAGACAGTGGCCCAGACCATCTCGCTGGAACGGATCAAAGCTCTGAGCGGGACCCATACAGACCTCGATTCACCGGACTACCTGGCCGTCAAACAGCAACTCGTCTCGATCCAGAAAACCTTGGAGAAATGCCGTTTTGTCTATCTAACAGGCCATCAGTCGGACGGGACGGTTTTTTTCTTTGCAGACTCAGAACCCGTCAATTCGAGAGACTATTCCCCTCCGGGCCAGGTCTATGAGGAAGCCCCCGAAACGTTCTTGCGCGTATTCAATACACGTGCCACCCTGACCGACGGCCCGTACTCAGACCGCTGGGGAACCTGGATCACGGCACTGGTTCCCTTGACCGACCCGGCAAACGGCAATCGGATTGCGGTACTGGGCCTGGACATGGACGCCCGGACCTGGAAATGGGAAATCATGGCCCACGTGGCGCTGCCCGCCGGTTCGACTCTGGCGGTCCTTATCCTGCTGACCTCCTGGCTTATCGCGACTCATCGCCAGGCCGACACTTCAATCAAGCCCATCCAGCGCCGCCTGATGATTCCGCTGGCCACGATTCTCCTGCTGCTGGCCTGCGGGTTCGGCGCCCTGCTGCTGAAACAGCAGAGGGACAGCCTGAATCAATCCAGCGAGAAAATGCTGGCGGAAGTCTCCAACAACCTCCTGGTGCTGACAGCGGAACAATCGAGGACTCTCGCCGCCCTGGGCCAGACTCTCCTGCGCGATACCGCCCTGCGGGAGGCCTTGAAAAACGGGGATCGGGAACGCCTGCTGGCCGACTACGGGCCCGTCTTCAAGCAATTTCAAGCCGAACAGAACCTCACCCATTTCTACATTATCCGACCGGACCGAATCTGCCTGCTTCGCGTTCACAAGCCCGAAAAGTACGGGGATACGATCAACCATTTCACCCTCCTCGAAGCGGAACGTACCGGCCAGACTGCGTCCGGCCTCGAACTGGGCTCTCTGGGGACTTTCACGCTACGGTCGGTGATACCCGTCCGTGACGGAGACACGCTCATCGGTTATCTGGAGCTGGGCGAGGAAATCGAAGACACCCTGAAAACGCTGCACGCTCAGGATGGCTTTGAGGTCGCCGTGACCATCCACAAGAAAAACCTGAATCAAACGGATTGGGAAACGGGCATGAAAATGCTCGGGCGCGAAGCCGACTGGAACCGTTTTTCCGAGGATACCGTGATTTATTCCTCGTTGCCTCATTTTCCCCGGGAGGTCGAGCGTTTCGTCGGAGAACAGGGACACTCACACGGAAATGTCCTGGCCAAGATGGTCTTTAACGGCCATTCCTGGCAGGTCATGGCTTCTCCGTTGAAGGATGTATCCGGCGCGGAAGTCGGCGACCTGTTCCTGATGCAGGACATCACAGGCATACAGACCATGCAGAACCGATTATTGACCGTGGGAATCGGGGGAATGCTCGTGCTCCTGACGGGCCTTTTCGGTTTTCTGTTTGTCCTGCTTCGCCACACCGATCAAAGCATTCAGATGCAACGACAGGAACTGATAGCACGAGAAGAACGGCATCGCGCCATGTTCGAGAAGAACCGTTCCGTCCAATTGTTGATGGATCCCCGGGATGGGGCAATCCTGGACGCCAACTCGGCCGCCTGTACGTTTTACGGCTATTCGCTCGAGCAAATGCGGCAGATGAAAATGTCGGCAATCAACACCCTTCCCCCGGAAGAAATACTGCGGCAAATGGAGACAGCCCGAGTCGAACAGCAAAACGTCTTCCACTTCCAGCACCGCCTGGCCAATGGGCAGATCCGCGACGTCGAAGTGCATTCCAGCCCCATTCCCTGCGGGGGACACGACCTGATCTATACCATCATCCACGACATCACCGACCGCAAGCGGGCGGAAGAAGCGCTGCGAACCGAAGAAGCGCGTATGCGCGCCATCACCGAGTCCGCCCGGGACGCTATCCTGATGATGGATCCGGCGGGAAACATTTCCTTCTGGAATCCCGCTGCGGAACGGATTTTTGGATATTCAAGCGCCGAAGCGCTCGGCTGGAACCTGCACGCCCTGCTTGTCCCCCAGCGCTACCACGCCACCCATCAGGAAGCCTTCACGCGATTCCGTGCCACCGGTCAGGGCGATGTGGTCGGGAAATCCGTGGAGTTGGAAGCCTGCCACAAAGACGGCCGGGAAATTTCGGTTGAACTGTCCCTTTCCGCTCTCCAGCTTGCGGACGGTTGGCACTCCGTCGGAATCCTGCGGGACATTACCGCGCGCAAACAAGCCGAAGAAGCGATGCGCGAGATGAATCTGGCCCTGGAAAGACAGACGCTCTTCTCGAAGGAAATGGCCTCCGAGGCCCAGATGGCCAGCGCGGCCAAGTCCGAATTTCTGGCCAACATGAGCCACGAGATTCGGACCCCCATGAACGGCGTCATCGGCATGACCGGCCTTCTGCTCGACACGGACCTGACCGAGGAACAAAGGCGCTATGCCCAGACCGTGCGCAGTTGCGGAGAGTCCCTCCTCAGCCTCATCAACGACATCCTCGATTTCTCCAAGATCGAGGCCAAGAAACTCGACCTCGAGACCCTGGACTTCGACCTGCAGAACCTGCTGGACGATTTTGCGGCCACCATGGCCCTGCGCGCTCACGACAAGGATCTGGAACTGCTCTGCGCGGCCGATCCGAATGTCCCGTCCCGCCTTCAGGGCGACCCGGGCCGCCTGCGCCAGATCCTCACCAACCTGGCGGGCAACGCCCTCAAGTTCACCCAGCAGGGCGAAGTGGCCATTCGGGCCACCCTCGAGTCCGAGACCCACGAAGACGTCCTGTTGCGTTTCACGATACGCGATACGGGAATTGGAATCCCCCAGGACAAGATTGCTCAGATTTTCGACAAGTTCACCCAGGCCGACAGTTCAACCACCCGCAAGTATGGCGGGACGGGCCTGGGGCTGGCGATCTCCAAGCAACTGAGTGAACTGATGGGGGGAGAAATCGGCGTAGAAAGTACCGAGGGGGTCGGGACGGAGTTCTGGTTCACCGTCCGGCTGCGCAAGCAACCCGAGGGGCTCCTCCCTGGCGAGCACCTCATCCCCACCGACCTGCACAATATCCGGATTCTGATTGTGGACGATAACGCCACCAGCCGGGAAATCCTGACCACCCGGACACGTTCCTGGGGCATGCGCCCGTCGGAAGCGTCCGAAGACCCCCAGGCGCTGCAACTCCTTCAGGAAGCCCGGGAAGCAGGCGATCCTTTCCGGATCGCCGTGATCGACATGCAGATGCCAGGCATGGATGGGGAAACACTCGGTAAAACGATCCATGCGGATGCCCGCCTGGCGGAGACCCGCCTGGTCCTCCTGACCTCCCTGGGGACACGGGGGGATGCCCGCCACTTTCAGGAAATAGGATTCTCGGCCTACCTGACCAAGCCAACCCGGAGCCAGGAATTGTTCGGCGTGCTCTCTCTGGCATTGGCGGAACGGGGCTCAAGCCAGACACAACCCATTGTAACGCGTCATTCCACTCAGAATCTGCTGCAACTCCCTCTCGCCACTTCCGTGCGCATTCTGCTGGCCGAGGATAATATCATCAACCAGCAGGTGGCGCTGGGCATCCTCAAGAAGTTCGGCCTGCGGGCCGACGCCGTCGCCAACGGCGTCGAGGCCGTCAAGGCACTCGAAACCCTTCCCTACAATATCGTCCTGATGGATGTCCAGATGCCCGTGATGGACGGTCTGGAAGCCACCCGTCAGATCCGCAATCTGCAGTCCAGCGTTCTCGACCACACCCTCCCCATCATCGCCATGACCGCGCATACCATGCAGGGCGACCGCGAGCAGTGCCTGGCAGCGGGCATGAATGACTATGTTTCCAAACCCGTGACCCCCCAGGCTCTGG
>DAOPYU010000144.1:0-9862 GCA_035353095.1 Candidatus Sumerlaeota bacterium
GGAATACCCGAAACACACACAGGGACGGTGTTTGAGCAGCCACATCTTCTATCAGATACGGCGATTCTTCCAGAAAACGGCCCACATCTCCAAACAAGACTTCCGACTGGACCAACCCCTCGACCAACTCATCCCCTGGTGGCGACGCAGAATGATCTGGGAACAATTACAAAAGGAGACGGAATACAAACTCCCGCAATTGAAGATACCCGGTTGGCTGCTTGGAGCCCTTGCGATCCTGATCGGCCTGTTGCTTGTCCAACTGAAACCTGATTCGATCAGTATCGCCTTAGGTGAAATTTTTGTTCTCATTGTTGTTGCCGGTTTGATAGCCTGGCCCCTGGCGATCTGTTTCCCTGTCGGTACCCGTACCGTTCGCGACCTGATGGAACATATCCTCGCGCTTGACTGGCGGCTGTTCACCCCGGAAATCCATTCCGAAATCTATAAGATTCTTCTCTGCGTGATTGAAGAGGAACTGAATGTCTCCAGACACCACATCAAGCCGGAATCCACCTGGTATGGGGATTTGGCGTTGGGGTAATCTCTTTTCATTCAGACAATACCCTGATGATACACGAAAAACCCGATGAGAACGGGTACGAAAGAATCATCGCGCAGAGACGCAGGGACGCGGAAACCGTTTTTTCAGCCACAGGAGGCACAAAAATCACAAAAACAGAAAATGCCCCTGTGCCTTCTGTGCTTTTTTGTGGCAGAAAATCGTCGCGGTCTGCGTAGATTCTGCGAGAGAGTCGTACCGAACACACGGGAATCGCTTCTTTTCCGTGTGTTCGGTGTGTTCCGTGGTTGAATAAAGCGGTTTTCGGTATCCGATTGATTGCAACCGGGTATCAAACGAAATTTCGCCTGTGAGTAGAAAACGGATTTTTTCATGACCCGCCAGACCCTCGACGCCCTCTATGCCCGCATCCACACTCAGGGGATGCAACTCCTCGCGGAGGGGAAGATCCCCGGCGATCCGAACCTGGATGCCGACCGGGGTTCCGGGGACAAGGTCCGTCCCGGCGACCGTCGGCGCGGGCTGGCGCTTCTGATCCCGCTGGTTCCCGGTGAAGCGCTCCGAGCGCTGCTCGACGACTGGCGCGGGCGGTTCCCCGAATGGTACGTCTATCCCGACCGGGACCTGCACGTCACCGGGGTCTCCCTCATCAGCGCACGCGACGGGTACGCCCCCGGCGAAGAAGAGGTGCGGGAATATCTGGATTGCGTGCGCGTGGCGCTCGAACCCATCCCGCCCTTCACGATCGCGTTCGAGGGGATCATCGCCAGTCCCACGGGGCTGCTTCTCAAAGGGTATTACGAGCAGGGCCTCGACACGATGCGGACGCGCATCCGGCAGGAGGCGGCCCGGCGCGGCCTGCCGCTCCTCGAACGGTACGAAACCCTCAGCGCGCACGTGAGCCTGGCGCGCTACATCCGGCCGGAGGCCGACCGGGAGAAGGTCGAGTCCCTCGTGCGGGAATGCGAAGGCCGCGCGTTCGGGGAACAGCCGGTCCGAAACCTCGTCCTGGTCCACCACGACTGGTACAACCACGCCAGCCGCCTCCTGGCCGACCTGGCGCTCGGGTGACGAATCGCGAGTGAAAGGATACAATACTAGTGTCCGAAATATTCGGTTCTTGAGAATCTGACGGAACTCCGATAGTTTGGTCTTGTTCCTCAAAGCCGGGGACGACAGACAGGATTAACAGGATTGACAAGATTCAGGGAATAGTATTCCACGTCTCAGAGAACCGGTCACTCCATGCAATCCCGTCTCATTCGTTGAAATTTCTGAAGAAATTCCTCCATCGCGATTTTTCTTGAGACCGGTGTGTCACGTGAGAAAGGAGAGCGTTACCATGCAGAAAAAAAACGTGCGGGCGGGGATTGTCGGGGCGGGGTTTTCCGCGTCGTTTCATTTTGAGGCGCTCCAGAAGGTCTATGGAACCCACGTCGAGGTGGCCGGGGTCTATGCCCTGGACCCGGTGCAGTGCCGGGATTATGCGGAAAAGCGCGGGATCGTGGCCTGCACAAGTCTGGACGACCTGTTCGACCGATGCGACGTCGTCCATGTCTGCGTGACGGCCACCGCGCACGAAGAGGTCACCGTCGCCGCGCTCCGTCGCGACAAGTTCGTCATCTGCGAGAAACCGCTGACCGGCTACTTCGGCGACGGGACCGAGGAGTTCCACGGCGACCGCTTCCCGCGCCAGGTGGCGCTCGACGCCGCGCTGGCCAGCGTGCGGCGCATCCTCGACGCCGAAGCCACCAGTCAGGGCCGCCTCTGTTACGCCGAAAACTGGGTCTATGCCCCCTCGATCCAGAAGGAACGCGAAATCCTCGAAAAGACCGGTTCACAGATCCTCTGGATCCACGCCGAGGAGGCCCACTCCGGCTCGCACGCTCACACCTACGCCTACTGGAAGTACTCGGGCGGAGGCGTGCTGATCGGCAAAGGGTGCCACCCGCTGACGGCGGCGCTGTATCTCAAGCGCGTCGAGGGCCGCGCACGCGACGGACGCCCCATCCAGCCCAAGGCCGTTTCGGCCCGCACCCACGCCCTCACGCGCCTGTCCAACTTCCGCGACGAGGGCCACCTGCGCTGCAACTACCACGACATTGACGACTTCTCGATGATGCACGTGGTGTTCGACGACAACACCATCGCCACCGTCTTCGCCTCGGACATCATTATGGGGGGCATCCACAACTGGCTCGAGGTGGCCGCCAACAACCACCGCACGGTCTGCAACATCAACCCGAACACGGCCATGCAGACCTACAACCCCGTGGACGCCAACTTCAACGACATCTATGTGGTCGAGAAAACGGGGACCAAACAGGGCTGGTCCTGCCCCTCGCCCGACGAGGACTGGTTCACCGGCTACCCGCAGGAGATCGAGGCGTTCTACCGGGCGGCGGCCTATGGCGAGCCGATCGAGAGCGACAGCCGCCTGGCCGCCGACGCCATCTCGACCCTCTACAGCGCCTACGTCTCGGCGGAGCGCGGCGGCGCCGAAACCCCGATCCAGACTTTCTGAATCGCGGTCATCCTTCAGCCGCCTGTTGCATGTGGCTGATTTCTCTCGGGAACCCCAACTGGGGGAAACCGCGAACATCACGAAGACGCGAAAAAGTGAAAATTTCGCGTCTTTCGCGCCTTTCGCGGTTCCACCTGCAGAAGTTGGTGAAAGGCATAAGAATCGCGAGACCACCTGCCCGCCAACAGCCCTGTTTGGGAACGAATCAAGGAGAATCCGGGACCAGCCCGAGTTTTCTCTTCCCGGAAGGCCGGAACCGACACCGGTTTTTCCCACCCGTCACGAGTATTGTTTTTGTTGACAAACGAGCCGCTTCCCCGCAGGATGCTTTCTCGTCCCGGGGGGATTTTGCCCGGAACGGCAGAGTTCGAGACGACCTGCCGCATCCTTCTTCCAGCGAGTGCCCGGCGCTCCCAATACCGGGATAAGAAGAAATCCATGACTGACGAGACGACCCTCAACCCCTCAACCGACGCCCCTAAGGCCGTCGAACAATCTGTCCCCCTTACGGCAAACGAGCAACCCGAAGTGGTTTCTACCGCGGAAGCCAACGATGCCATGGCGGCCGAACTGCAAGAGTTCGACGCGTTCATGAACGGCCACCAGTATGAAATTACGCAACACGAAGTCAACTCGATCATCACCGTGCGCGTCGTGGCCGTGCGCTCCGATCATGTCCTGGTGGACCTGGGCGACAAGGCCGAAGGCGTGATTTCCCTGCAGGAATTCGCCGACGCCAAGGGTGGGGTCAACGTCGCCGTGGATCAGGAAATCGAAGTCGAGGTGTTGGGCCGCGACGAAGAGACCGGCCTCATTGAAGTCTCCTATAAACACGCGCGCGCCCAGCGCGCGTGGAAAGATGTCGAGGCGGCGTTTGCCCAGAGCGTGCCGCTCCAGGGCGTGGTGTCGCGCGTGGTCAAGTCGGGCGTCATCGTGGATGTCAAGGGGGTGCAGTGCTTCATGCCCGCCTCGCAGATCGCCGACTTCCGCGTCAACAACCTCGAGGAGTGGATCGGCAAGGACGTCGAAGTGGTGATCGTGGACTTCATCGCCGGTCAGAAGCGAGTGGTGGTGTCGCGCCGCCGTCTGGTCGAGGCGAACAAGCGCCGCGCGCTCGAGGAAATCCTTTCGCGCCTGAAAGGCAGCGAAGTGGTCCAGGGCACCGTCAAGTCCATCCAGAACTTCGGCGCGTTCCTGGACATGGGTGGCGTGGACGCGTTCATGCCGCGTGAAGAAATTTCGTGGGACCGGTCGGCCGCTCCCTCCAGCCTGCTGGAAATGGGCCAGGTCCTTGATGTCAAAGTGATCGAAATGGATGCCGAAGCGGGCCGTATCAAAGTCAGCCGCAAGGCCCTGCGGCCCGACCCGTGGACCACCGTGGCGACCAAGTACCCCGAAGGCTCGCAGATCCAGGGCGAAGTGGTGACGATCACCAAGTTTGGCGCCTTTGTGCGTCTGGAAGAAGGGCTGACCGGCCTGATTCACGTGTCGGACCTGACGTGGAAACGCGACGCCGTGCGCATTACCGACGTCGTAAAGGAAGGCGACTCGGTCCGCGCCGTGGTGCTCAAGGCCGATTTCCCCAACCGCCGTCTCTCGCTCGGCCTGAAACAACTGGCCGAGGATCCCTGGCTCGAAGCCGAACGGGTCTGCCCGAAGGGCTCGAAGGTCAAGGGCACGGTCACCAGCCTGGCGCCCTTCGGCGCGTTTGTGCGCGTGACGGACGAGATCGAAGGCCTGATTCACATCTCGGAAATGTCCTGGGACAAGAAGATCAAGGATCCGAAAGAAGTGTTGGCCGTGGGCCAGGAGGTCGAAGCCATGGTGCTCAAGACCGACGCCGCCACACGCCGCATCTCGCTGGGGATCAAGCAACTCATCGAGAACCCCATCAATGCCCGGATGCGTGAGTTCAAGGTCGGCGCAATCTTCGAGGCGCCCGTGGCGCGCATGATCCCGATGGGGGCGTTCCTCACGCTGGCCGCGGACGATGTCGTGGGCGAGATCGAAGGGTTCCTGCACGTCTCGCAGATGGACACCGAACGCGTCGAGAAGCCCGAGCACAAGTATAAGGTCGGCGACGTGGTGCGCTGCAAGATCACCAAGATCGAGAAGGGCAAAATCTCGCTGAGCCGCAAGGCGCTGCTCGAGGACGAAGAGCGCGAGTCCATCCGTCAGTTCCGCTCGACCCCCGGCGCGGACAACAGCTCGATCAAGTTCGGCGAACTGCTCCAGAAGGTGCAACTGGATTCTTCAAGAGGCTGACAGAAATCTCTTGAAGCGCGAGGGGTCCCCCCCCCCCACGCCCCGGATCGGGCCGGGGAAAACATCCCGTAAGGGTGTGAAACGCAACATCCTGTTTTGAAGGTGTCTTGCGCCGCCCGCTGAAAGCCTCCCGAAGGCCTGAAGCGGGCGGCGTTTCGTAAATATGGCCCAGGGCGCCCTCCGGCATTTCCCCCTTGCCAACAATTCGGACGGGGAATAGAATACTCCCGGCAAACTCAGAAGATCGGGGCTTTGTCTGCGGGAAATCGCGGCGCCGCATGGCCGGAATCCACAAGGTAGGTACTCTCACATGGCTCTGCAAACATTTGACTTCGAGAAACCCATCGTCGAAATTGAAGCGGCGATTCAGGCGCTGACCGACAAACCCGCCGAGACGGAGGAACTGGAGGTCGAGAAAAGCCGCCAACTGGCCGAACTCGAAGCCCGGAAAAACGCCCTCCAGCAGGAAATCTACGGCAACCTCACGCCGTGGAACCGGGTTCAGATCGCCCGTCACATGGAACGTCCCCGCTCGCAGGACTTCATTGATCAACTCATCACGGACTGGCACGAGATCAAGGGCGACCGCTATTTTCACGACGATGCGGCGGTCATCTGCGGCCTGGGCCGCTTCGAAGGCGAACCGATCGCGGTCATCGGCCAGCAGAAAGGCCACGACACCCGCGAAAACGTGACGCGCAACTTCGGCATGATGCACCCGGAAGGGTACCGCAAGGCCCTGCGGCTCATGACCATCGCCGAACGCTTCAACCTCCCCATCCTGATCCTGATTGACACCCCCGGCGCCTACCCGGGCATCGGGGCCGAGGAGCGCGGCCAAAGCGAAGCCATCGCCCGCAATATCATGGAAATGTTCATGGTCCGCACCCCCATGATCGGCGTCATCATCGGCGAAGGCGCCAGCGGCGGCGCGCTCGGCGTGGGCGTGGTGGACCGCATGTTCATGCTCGAAAACTCCTGGTACTGCGTGATCTCCCCCGAGGGGTGTGCCTCGATCCTCTGGCGCAACGCCGCCAAGGCACCCGAGTCCGCCGAAGTGCTCAAACTGACCGCCGAAGACCTCAAGCGTTTCGAAATCGTGGAACGGGTGATCCCCGAGCCCCTCGGCGGCGCGCATCGCGATCCCCGTCAGACCATCGAGAACCTGCGCCAGCCCCTCATCGAGACACTGGCCGAATTGAAAGGCAAGGAGATGGAAACGCTCCTGGCCGAACGGTTCAACAAATTCCGCCGGGTCGGGGTCATCATCGAAGAGTAACGCAGTCGTTGTCCTCCCGGAACACGCTGCGATTCCCTACCGGACAAGTTGGTGCCTCCTCATGCCCCGCCGCCTCCTGGTGATTGAAGACGATCCGGCTTTTTCCCGCCGCCTGCAGGCCAACCTGCGCGCCGACGGCTTCACGGTCGAAGCGGCCGGAACCGGCGCCGAAGCCCTCGAAGCCCTCAAGAACAATTACTACGACCTCGTCGTCAGCGACATCCGCCTGCCCGACATCAACGGCCTCGAAATCCTCGAACGCATCAAACAGGGCCGCGACGGACTCGACCCGGCCCAGCCCGTTCTGATGCTCACCAGCGTGCGCGACATGGAAACGGCCGTGCGTTCCATGCGCGCCGGCGCCGCCGACTACCTGACCAAGGAATGCGAGCGCCAGGAAGTCCTCATGCGCATCGAGCGCGTTCTCGAACAGAGCGCAATCCAGAACGAAAACCGCTACCTGCGCGACCAGCTCGACCGCCAGGACCAGTTCCGCGAGATGGTCGGCGACAGTCCCGCCATGCGCGTCATCAAGGACGACATCGCCATGCTGGCGGGCCAGGACGTCCCGGTCCTCATCACCGGCGAGACGGGCGCAGGCAAGGAACTCGTCGCCCGGGCGCTGCACCGCACCGGCGCCAACCCCAAGGGGCCGTTCGTGGACGTGAACTGCGGCGCGCTGCCGGATGAAAACCTGCTCCTCTCGGAACTCTTCGGCCACGAACGCGGCGCCTTCACCGGCGCCACCGGCGTGCGCCGCGGCAAGTTCGAACTGGCGCGCGGCGGCACCCTGTTCCTCGACGAAATCGGCGAAATGCCCCTCGAGGCCCAGGCCAAGATCCTCAAGACCATCGAGACCTTCCAGGTGACCCGTCTGGGAGGCAACCACCCGATCGAAGCGGCCTGCCGCCTCATTTTCGCCACCAACCGCAATCTCGAAAAGGAAGTGCGCGAGGGGCGGTTCCGCCAGGACCTCTACTACCGCATCAACCTCATGCCCCTCGCGCTGCCCGCCCTGCGCGAGCGCCGCGAGGACATCCCGCAGCTCGCGGTCTTCTTCCTCGACCAATTCTGCGTCCAGTACCGCAAGACCCCGCGCACACTCGACGAGAAAGCCCAGGCAAGCCTCCAGAACTACAACTGGCCCGGCAATGTCCGCGAACTGCGCAACGTCATCGAGCGGCTGGTCATCCGCTCGCGTACCGAAATCATCACGCAGGAAGACATCGAGCGCTGTGGGGTGGTTCTACTGGGAACACCGCCCGTGGCCAGCGGGGGAAACAACTTTGAGTTGCCGGAAGAGGGCATCGCGCTCGAGGAAGTCGAACGCAACCTGGTGGTGACGGCCTTGGAACGCTCGGAGTGGAACCAGAAGAAGGCGGCGGCGCTCCTGCGGATCTCCGTGGACCGCATGAACGCCCGCGTCAAGAAGTTCGGATTGACACACCCTTCCTGGCGGGTGAACCGGTAACCCCGCTGCCGGAAAAGAGTCGTTCGGGCAATCCGTCTCCCGGTTCACACGCCTCGTCCCGGGCTTTTGAAGTCCCCCTCCGTTCAGGTAGCAATCTTTTCTTTCAAATCGCTACCTGACAATAGATTTCCCGATCATCCCGGGAAAAGATGAAATGGATCTCCCCGGAATGCTACCTGCCCTCCGGACGGGAGAAAACAAGGAGAGCCCAACGTCATGGCTTTTCGGAACCTGCGGGATCTGCTCAACGATCTGGAAACACACGGCGAACTGCGCCGGGTCGCCGCCGAAGTGGACCCAAGTCTTGAAATTACAGCCTTGGCCGACCGATCCGTGAAATCGGGGGGACCGGCTTTTCTCTTCGAAAACCCGCGCGGCTCCCGTTTTCCCGTGGCCATCAACTGCTTCGCCTCCCGGGCCCGCATGGCCCGGATCTTCGGCACCGAGCGCCCCGGCGAGATCGCCGAACGCTACCTGGCGCTCTTGGAAGAAGGCGCTCCCCAGACCTTTCTCGACAAGATCAAGATGCTACCTAAGGCGGTCGAGATCAGCCGCGCCATGCCCAAGACGGTCAAGAGCGGCCCCTGTCAGGACGTCATCCGACGTGTCGAGGACGGAGCCTCGTTCGACGATTTTCCGATCCTCAAGTGCTGGCCCGAGGATGGCGGCCCCACCCTGACCCTCCCGATGGTTTTCACCCGCGACCCGGAAACCGGCTTGCGCAACTGCGGCATGTACCGCATGCAGGTCTATGACGGCCAGACCTCTGGCATGCACTGGCACGTCCACAAAGACGGCGCTTCGCACTGGCGCACGGCGCGGGCGCGTGGCGAGCGCCTGCCCGTGGCCGTGGCCGTCGGCGGCCCGCCCCTGGCCACCTTCGCGGCCATGTGCCCCCTGCCGCCCGACTTGGACGAAATGCTCTTCGCCGGACTGGTCGGCGGCGACCCAATCGAAATGGTCCGATGCGTGACCTGCGACCTCGAGGTCCCCGCCGAGTCCGAGATCGTCTTCGAAGGATACGTGGACCCGGAAGAGCTGCGCGTGGAAGGCCCCTTTGGCGACCACACGGGCTTTTACTCGCTCCCGGACGCGTACCCGGTCTTCCACCTGACCGCCGTGACCCACCGACGCGGGGCGATCTACCCGGCCACGATTGTCGGACGCCCCCCCATGGAGGACTGTTTCCTGGGCGAAGCGGTCGAATCGCTCTTCTTCCCGGTCATCCGCAAGCAACTGCCCGAAGTGGTGGACCTGCACATGCCCCACGCCGCAGTCTTCCACAACCTCGTGCTGGTTTCGATCCGCAAAGCCTACCCCGGCCACGCGCGCAAGGTCATGCACGCCCTCTGGGGGATGGGACAAATGATGTTTGCGAAAGCAATCGTGGTGACGGACGCGGATGTCAACCTTCGCGACTACGAAGAAACGGTCTGGAAGGTCCTCAACCACATAGACCCCGAGCGCGACATGGAGTTCGTGATGGGCCCCGTGGACGCCCTCGACCACGCCTCGCGCCTGCCCCACTACGGCAGCCACGTCGGCATAGACGCCACGCGCAAGTGGCCCGAAGAAGGCTTCACCCGCCCCTGGCCCACGGAAATGCACCTGCCCAGGGAAACTCAGGACCGCGCCGACCGCCTCTGGCGGGAACTGGGGTTATAAAAAGACTTTTCTTAACCACGGAACAAGCGGAATACACGGAAAACCAACACGAGACCGCTTTTGCAGTTTTCCGTATTACTATCTCGCAGAATCAACGCAAACTGCGACGTTTTTTCCCAGTACAAAAGAGCGATG
>DAOPYU010000145.1:0-9842 GCA_035353095.1 Candidatus Sumerlaeota bacterium
GAAGAAGGACCGCATTCACACAAACAAAAAAGCCTGATTTAAATCAGCTTCAGATGTATTCGTTCAAAAGGTTTTCGAGCATTTCCTGACGCCCGCTGACCGTCTGGGGCTCCCCGTTTTCGAGCGTGTAAGCCTCCAGTTCGGCAAATCCCGCCTCACCCTTGAGAATCCGGGCGCCGAGACCTTCCTTCCATCCGGCGTAACGTGTTTCGACCGTTTTCTGGAGCACGCCTTCCTCGATCATCCGGGCCGCGCCCTTCAGACCGCGCGCGAAGGCGTCCATACCGCCGATATGGGCGTGGAACAGGTCCGCCCCATCCACCGACTGACGGCGGAGCTTGGCGTCGAAGTTGAGACCACCCGTCGTGAAACCGCCCGCCCGCAGGATCGCGTACATGGCCAGCGTGGTGTCGTAAAGGTCCAGGGGGAACTGGTCGGTGTCCCAGCCCAGGAACAGATCGCCCCGGTTGGCATCCACCGAACCGAGCAGACCGTTGGCGGCCGCGAACTCGAGTTCGTGCTGGAACGTGTGACCGGCCAGGGTGGCGTGATTGGCTTCGATATTGAGTTTGAAGTGGTCCACCAGACCGTACTTCTGAAGGAACGCGTAACAGCTGCCCGAGTCGAAATCGTACTGGTGCTTGGTGGGTTCCTTCGGTTTCGGTTCGATGTAGAACTGTCCCTGGAAGCCGATCTTCTTCTTGTAGTCCACGGCCATGTTCAGGAAAAGCCCCAAGTGGTCGAGTTCCTGGCCCATGTCGGTGTTCAGCAACGTTTCATACCCTTCGCGTCCGCCCCAGAACACATAGCCTTCCCCCCCGAGTTCGTGGGTCACCTCCATCGCCTTCTTCACCTGACTGGCGGCGAAGGCAAAGATTTCCGGCGAGGGGTTGGTCGCGGCGCCCGACATGAAACGCGGGTGCGAGAACATGTTCGTCGTGCCCCAGAGCAGTTTGACCCCGGTCTCCTTCTGGTAGTTCTTGGCCAGAGCGACCACCTTGTCGAGGCGCTTGTTGGTCTCGGCCAGCGTCTCCGCCTCCGGCGCGATATCGCGGTCGTGGAAACACCAGTATTGAGATCCCAGTTTCGTGAAGAACTCGAAGGCGGCCTCGAGCGTCTTTTCGGCCACCGTCATCGGGTCGCTCGACTCGTTGTAAGCGCGCTTGAACGTTCCGGGGCCAAACATGTCGGCGCCGGAACCCTTGAACGTATGCCAGTAACAAACGGCGAAGCGCAAATGCTCGGCCATCGTCTTGCCCAGCACGATTTCCTGCGCGTTATAGTGTTTGAAAGCCAGGGGATTGCGCGATTGCGGTCCCTCGAATTGGATTTTCCCGATCCCGGGGAAGAATTCAGCCATGATCGTCTCACTTTCAGGGAGGATAAACGGCGTTCCGTACGGCGCCCAATTTGTATGTTGCCACAACAAACAGACTTACCCTACCCCCACCCCACCCCCTTGTCAAGCGCTTTTCTGCCCCGCAATTGGCTATTTTCCACCTGACAGAACCAAACCGTTCAGGGTTCAGTGGTAAAAGTATTCAATACCGCCACCCGCCCGACAGCCGGAACACGACCGGCTCTTCTTTCCTCTTCAAACTTACAAATGCCTGATTCTATTTGATTAAAAAGACCATCACAATCGTTCACGAAGAAAATCGGCCAAGAGCCTCCGGCGCATCGGGGAGATTTTCCTGCGCCACTTCCCAACTGGAGGAATGCCGCAGAACTTCCACCACGCAGGGTAGCGGGTCCGGCCAGATTTCAGAATAGTCGCATTCTCCCGGTTCCTGTAAAGGAAACGCCAGACACTCGACCGGCGGCTCAAACAGCGCCTCGACACCGGGCTTGTTTCCCCGGGGATCACACCGGTACCACTCGCCCCCCTCCAGCCCGACCGCCACGAGACCATGAAGACCGAACCATTTTTTTGTCTCGTCGAGACAGAGCCGCTGGTAGCACAACCCGGTGGGAATTCCGTTGGCCCGCAACAGAGCCGCCAGCAGATGGCTCTTGGCGTAACAGAACCCGGTTCCCGCCCGAAGCACTTCCGAGGCGGAACAGGTCACGGGGTTCATCCGAAAATCCACACTGTGCCGAATCCGATCGCGGACCCACTCGAAACAGCGGCGCGCCGTCGCGAGAGAATTTTCCTCTTCAGACACCAGCGACCGCGCCAGCGCAAGAACAGCCGGGTCCGTCCAGTCCAGAATGTCGGTCGGACGCAGATAGTCTTCCCGGTCGAGGGAAATCGGTTTCAGGTTCATGCAATCCTCCCCTACCGGGTGCGAACCACTTCGATGTAATTGAGAATCGGCGCTTCCTCGGGCGACGGGTTTTCGGAACGGGGGGTGAACCGGATCTCCAGAAAGTCCCGCACCTGAACTCCGGGAAAGTCCTTAACGATAACAGCTCCGGCGTCCCCAGCCTCGACAACCGGATCAAACCCGGCCAGCACGGACGTTCCCTGAAGCGAAATGTCGAAAACCCGCTTGTGTTTCCGATCCGACGGAAAAGACCGGAACCCCAGGCGCACCAGATATTCCGCAGGCTTCTTCTTTCCCTCCCCGGGATCGATCAGAGGGATCTTCGCAGACAGGAACCCCAGGCACCCCGACGTGTACAGCCAGGGACGTTCCGTTCCCCCCACCGTCTCCCCCCGGTCGTCCCGGGCAAAGAACCCCTGACCGGGCAGAATCTCTTCGGAGAGATTCAAGAGGATCGGACTGGCCCCCGGTTGAACCGACTCGACCGCCGGGCGGGGGTAAGCCAGCCAGAGGGTTCCGGCGGAAGGCGTTTTCCCGGGCGTTTCCCGCTTGTCACCGGGCGCGCCCAGATTGAGCGCCAGATGACGAACCGGCCAGCCGGTTCCCTCCGAAACAAAACGTCCCCACCCCCCGGGCGCCTGACGGGAAGAGGACTTGAAAACCATCTGAGGAGAAGCCTCCCCCGAATGGCCCGATCCCGGCAGGAATACCACCCCGCAGGCGGGGAAAGCCTGAACCCAGACTCCCGGACTTTCGCCCCCGGCAGATGTCCCCCCTTCATCGCGCCGCAAGTCACAGGCGATCAGGGAGTCCGACCGGGTAAAGAGCGTCGTGGACGAAACGGTGGCGATGCTGGCGCTCTGGCCCGCGGACGCCATCCTCCATTCCACCTTTTCCCCCGAAACCGGATGCCGGCGCTTCTTCGGGGTTCCGTTCACCAGATTGAACAGACGCGGCTCGGCCACGAGGGTCTTTCCCACGACGGCCGGACGCCCCCGGTAATTGAGCGGACACGACCAGACCACCCGGCCCGTCTCCGCCGATACGGCGGTCACCCGTCTCCACCCCAGTTTGCCCGAACGGAACAATGCATCGTTCTCGTTCGCATACTGTCCATAAAGGAGGACCAGGCCCCGGGCACAGGCCATTCCCATCCGGTCGCCCCCACACCCCGTCAGATCGAACGCCTTTCTCCAGAGCACCTTCCCCGTATCGGCATCCAGCGCCACGAGGCGCCGGACATCGCGCTGCGCCGGTTTCAGGAGCGATTCATCACTTTCGGAATAGACGCCCGCCGCCACCTGCTGGGTTACGTCTCGAACCGCGGCGGATTTTTCCCCCTCGGCCACGTCATCTTCGATGAGAAACAGACGAGCCCCCTTCTCGGCGCTCTCCAACGCAATGGCCGTGTTGGGGATTCGCGTTCCCCGGTAGGTCCAGACTTCCCGGCCCGTCTGAACATCGAGCGCAAAAACGGAGTCGCTGACCATCTGGCGGTCAGTCAATGCCTCGACGGGAGTGGCAGGAGCGTTCCAGGACGGGAACCCCTCCTCGTAAAACCAGAATTCCCCATCGCGCCGCATGACCTCGAAAACGGCCTCGGGATGGTTGCGATTCGCAGCGACACACCGGTCGTAGAACGACTCGTATAGGGATTTCTTGTCCCCTGCAAACAGATCCTCGACCTCCGGCGGCGTGGGCCAGCGTCCCAGTTCCCGGAACCGTTTCCGGAACGCGGCGAAATTCGACGCAAGCGGAGCGGCCGTACTGCCCAACACCCGCCCGTTGTGCGCCTGAAGATACCCCCAGCGGCGCGCGGCATTTCCTCCGGGCAACGGATATTCCGACACCGTTTTCCCCGTTACGGGGTCCAGACGCAGGCACCGATTCTGAAGCGCGACAAACAGTCCGTCACGTGTCAGGCTCAGGTTTCCGCCGTCCACATCCACCCGAATCCGCAAAGCGCCGGGAAGTTCCCGTTCCCAGAGGCGCGTTCCATTGTACACGTCCTGTGCAACGAGTTTTTCTCCTCTAAGCGTGAAGACCCGTCCCGCCCTCGCCACCGCCGACAACGTCCGCCCCTGAGAGACCAGCCAATCCGGCTTTTCGTTTTCGCCGAACCAGAGCACCCCCAGCGATCCCACGGCCAGTTCGTCGCGGGAACAGGCCGTGTTCTCCGTGTTTCCATAGAGGCTGGTCCAATCCCCCGCTCCCGCGGGTTCTTCATGGGAAACCACCAGTTCTCCGCCGTCATGCGAAACGACCTTCCATCCCGCCGGGGCCTGTTCCTGCGCGTAAGACGCCAGGGCCCGGAGATTGTAGGGCGAAACATGCGCGGCGCCGGTGGTCGCGGAAGTCGCACCCAGACTGGAGAACAGATCGGACGTATTCCACGCCAGATCGTTGAGTTCACTCCAACTCGACTTGAAGAACGCCCGTCCCCCATAAGGTTTCACCACCCGGGCGATCGCCTCCGGAGTCCAGCGGGTATTGCCCGGATACGCCAGATCGTCACTGATCACCAGATCGGCGAAAGCGTCGGGCAGATCTTCCAGATTCCAGTCCGCCACCACCGCCCGGGTTCCCAGCAGCCCAGCCTGACGCAACGCCTCGCGGCAATTCGCGGCTTTACGTGCGTTCGAGGTCAGCGCCACGAACTGAAATCGGCTCTTCGCGGCGAGTTCCTCGATCAACCCGGTTCCCTCGCAGTTCAAAATCAGAACCCACCCGCCTCGCTCGGCCTGACCGTTTTCCAGTTTCTGGAGGATGGAGGCGGCCCGATCCGCGTTCGATGCCGAGAAAAGGGACTGCGCCCCCCCCGAATCGGAGACAGTCTGCGCCGAAACCGTCGTTTCCTGCCCCGCCGCGCCGGTCTCGAAACAATGCAGAACACCCGACTCGGCACTCACGACCAGGCGCCCGTCCGCCACGGCCAGACCGCGCGCCGGAGCGTCAACCGGCCCCGACCAGAGCGGCTTGCCCTCCGCCGCATCGAATGCCTGAACCTGATGGTCTCCCCCTACGTAAAGCGTCTGACCCGCCAGTATCAGGCAATGCCCCCCTTGGACCTCCCGGGTCCACCGGACGGAATCCTGCTTGAGTTTTTTCTCTTCCGCATCGAGCGCTTCCAGCCGCTGGGCCGCCTGTTTCGCCTCGGGCGTCTTGTCGCGTCCATTTTTCGTGTGGGAACGAAGCAGACGGGCGGCATCCCGCCGTTCTTCCTCGAGGGCCGCCACACGCGCGGAAGCCGCCGCATAGGGGGTCTTCTCAACGGTGCAGACCGCATCCGGGGTCAACAGATATACCCTCTGGCCACTGGCGACCCGATCAAGCACCTGCACCCACCCTTCCGGAATCTCCGCTCCCCCTCCCGCATCTTTCTCCCCCGATTCGGACTTTTTCGATTCGGAACCGATCATTTCTCGCCGAGGCGCTTCGTTCGAACCAATAGACTCTCGTTGCGCGGTATTTTCCTGAGTGAGAATGGGCGGCGGCGCATCCGGATCATCCGCCACCCCCCTTGGGGATTGCTTCGTTTCTTTCTTTTCGGTCTTCGGAAAAGCGCCTGTTTTAAGGTCAAACAGAAGCGGCTTTTCCCCCCGTCCCGGTACGAGAAGGTGAGTTCCCGAAACACTCAGGTCTCCCTGAAAAACAACCGTGCCGTCTTCCGTCGTGACCGGGAAGTCGTCCAGCGAGTCTTTCAGCCAGACCTCCTGACCATCCGAAACGCGCAACGCCCCGACATAAAGTCCCTCGGAAGGGAGAACACCCGCGGCGAAATACACGACATCGTCGTGAACCAACACCCCTGTCCGCACCGGCCAGACCGAAATCATCCGTCCGTTTCCCAGCAGACGCTCGGAAGCGGGCCCCACGCGGTGCTTCCAGATCAAACGACCCGTCGCCGCTTTCAGGCAATAGACCGTTCCGTCATCCGATCCGAAGAAAAGTTTTTCGCGGTCATAAAAGGGAGCACGGCGAACCGGTCCTTCCGTCGAAAAAACCCACCTCTGTTGACGGGTCTCCAGATCCAGCGCATACACACTGTCTTCGGACGAGGAACCGAAGAAAGCCAATCCCTCCCCGGAAACCACCTGAAACGCCAGATCATCCGGGCTGCCGGAGAGATTCTCGTTCGTGGCCGTTCCAGTGGGGCGCGGCCCCGCTTTCGGTTTGAACGTCCAGGAGCGCCAGAGAGGGGGCGTCAGCGTTTCGGTGGTGACGGCGCTATGGACGGAATCGTTCCGATAACTCGGCCAGAGGCCGTGCGTTTTTTTTCCAGCCGTTACGTTATCCGACTCGGAGAACGCAAACGAAACGATCCCCAGGCAAAGCCCGGCAATCAGGACCCTTCTATTGACAAGAACGGGGAAGGAACCGTTTCTGGAACGTAAGCCACTCTTCCATTCCGAATGATCCCCACGGGAGGCCTTCCCGTCCTGACGGTCTTTCCCGAAATCCCACCTCATTCTTTCTTCCCTCTTTCGCTCCGCGATTTCCATTTTCACCGGTCGGAACTTCAACGGCATTCCTTCTCCAAACGACACTGGAAAACCCGGCGGTCCTCCGGTACCGAACAAAAAACATCTATCATGGTAGGGGGTTCTCCCGAGATGGTCAACCTTGAAACCGCCCTGTCCGATCCCCGGTTCAGGAGAATCCAGCAGTCTTTCTCTCGAAAAGATGTCGCATACGAATTTGCATTCAAGATGACACAAACCCTCGAAGGGGGGCGTGCTGAAACCGCTTTATTCAACCACGAAAGAACACAAGAAGGCCCGAAAGCTCCCTCTTCTTTCGAGTATTTCGAACCTTTCGTGGTTAAAGGGGGCTGCGGTATCCTTTTGATTGCAACGGGGTATCATACGCTGTATCAGAACTTTTGGATTCTCCTGATCCTCGGTTTCGGAACCTGCGCCCCCAAATGAAAAACCGACTCCCATTCAAAAGCTTGAATCGGAGTCGGTCGGAGATTCTCCCACGACAGGCTATTTGAGACTTATCCCACCATCGCCGTCGCCTGACTCCTCTGTTCTTTCTTGCGCTGATCGGGACAAAGCGTGGCCTTGCGCAGACGGATGGACTTGGGGGTCACTTCAACCAGTTCATCCGGACCGATCCACTCGAGCGCCTGTTCGAGCGAGAACGTGCGCGGCACATTCAGGGCCACCGAGTGGTCCTTGCTCACCGAACGGTGGTTGGTGAGCGCTTTCTTTTTGGTCGGATTGCAGGGCAAGTCCTCGGGACGCGAGTTTTCACCCACAATCTGGCCCGAGTACACTTTTTCCATCGGTTCGACGAAGAGCGTGGAACGCTCCTGCAAACTCTCAATCTGATAACCGGTCGCCGCGCCCGTTTCATTGGAAACAACCGCCCCTCGGTTGCGCAGGGCAATCGGACCGCGCCACGCGCCGTACCCGGTGAAGCGCGAGGCCAGAATACCCAACCCGCGCGTGTCGGTCAAAAAGTCGTTCCGGTACCCGATCAACCCACGCGTGGGGATGTCGAACAACAGCCGGACAATGCCCGTCCCGGTGTTTTCCATGTTCTGGAATTCCGCCTTGCGCTTGGCCAGCCGTTCGATCACGATCCCCTGGTACTCTTCCGGCACTTCGATCACCAGTTGCTCGATCGGTTCGAGCAGTTGCCCATCGGCATCGCGGCGCAGAATGGCTTCAGGCCGCGAGACACACAGTTCGAAGCCTTCGCGGCGCATCTCCTCAATAAGAATGGACAGGTGCAACTCGCCGCGCCCGGACACCTTCACGCCGTCCGCCCGGCCCACATCCTCGACGCGCAACGCCACATTGACGTGCAATTCCTTTTCCAGGCGGTCTTTGATCTGACGCAACGTGGCCGCTTTGCCTTCCTGCCCCGCAAACGGCCCCGAATTCACCAGGAACGAGAGCGACACGGTCGGCTCTTCAATTTCAAGGGGAGGCAGAGGCGAGTCTTCCAGTTCGGGCGCACAGAAGGTGTCGCCAATCTGAATCTCCCGCGGCCCGGCAATCCAGACAATGTCGCCCGCCGTAATTTCATCCACATCGGCCCGGGTCAGACCACGCGTTTCCCACAGGTGGTCCGCCCGCTCGGAGGACTTGCCCAATACTTCCCACCCGGCCTTCCGGTCGCCCGCATCCAGCCACCGGGTGGCGATACGCGTGAATCCGTCGCCTTCTTTCAGACGACCCTGCAAAACCCGTCCACACCCAATCTGGCCGACATATTCATTCCAGGCCAATGTGCTGATCTGCATCTGGAAAGGGCCGTCCTGATTGCAGTTGGGGGCGGGAACATGTTTGATGATGGTCTGGAACAAATCTTCCATTCCCTCGACCGGCTCGCATTTGGAATCGGCCGTGAGCCACCCGGCGAGTCCCGAACCGTACAGGACGGGGAAATCGGCCTGATCCTCGGTCGCGCCCAGTTCCAGAAACAGGTCGAAGGTTTTCTCGAGCGCGTCGCTGGGACGGGCCTGGGGACGGTCCACCTTGTTCACAATCACGATGGGACGAAGCCCCAACCGCAGGGCCAGTTGGAGAACGTAGCGCGTCTGCGGCATCGGACCTTCGTTTGCGTCCACCAGCAGGAGCACCGAATCCACCATCGAGAGCACCCGCTCGACTTCGCCCGAGAAATCCGCGTGGCCGGGCGTGTCAATAATGTTGATAAGGTACTCCCCCCAGTGGAACGAGCAGTGCTTGGAACGGATGGTGATGCCGCGCTCGCGTTCGAGTTCGTTGTTGTCCATCATGCGCTCGGCCACCCGCGCATTCTCGCGGAACACCCGGGCGTACCGGAAAATCGAGTCAATCAATGTCGTCTTACCGTGATCAATGTGCGCGATGATCGCGAGGTTGCGAATCTTGTCCACCGTCGGCATTCAGCCCCAAATCCTTCCGAGAAAACAATCGTATGAGATTGGGAAAGAGCGGGTTATCTTGTGTTTTCGAAAGTCGTTTTCGAAGTGAGACAACGCGCTTCAGTCCCCTTTTTGCCATGCCCGACGTGTGTAAAACGGGCACGAAACAGAATAGGATACCAAGCCATCCGGGAATACGCAATGGATACTTGTCGGAAACTTTTAGGCCCTTGATCCTGCATCTTGGGATTGAAGGCTTGGAGAGGATCGGATCCATTGCGTTTTTCGGCCCCCGGAGGGGGCGACCGTGATCTGTCGCCCCGCCGGGGCTTGATCGTATGGTTCCTTGAAATATTTTGTGGGGCGATTTTAATGAGTTTTTCGCCTTGGAGCCCAAACACAATCGCGCTTTCCGTCATTCCCGCGCAAGCGGGAACCCAGGTCCGGGGCGATCTGGTTGATTGTGTTTCTCCTCGGTTTTCCTTCTGTTTTCCCGTTCGCGCGTCCCTGGGTCCCCGCGTTCGCGGGGATGACGAATGGGGGCGAGAGTCGGGGAACTCGTGGACCGCAAGCCCGGAAAGGATCTGACCCCAAATCGAGATCGGAAATAAAGTCCGGTTTTATGGCCGAGGGAAATCCATCAACGGCTCTATTCAAGAGAGTGAACAGAAAGAACGACTCCCCTGTTTGCCCACAAATTCTTTCGAAGAGGC
>DAOPYU010000146.1:0-9813 GCA_035353095.1 Candidatus Sumerlaeota bacterium
ACATCCTCCCTGGGGCGACGCTGCGCTTGCCCCAGGCTACGATCGAGTCGCGCCGCTGGCGCCCCAACTGCGGTTTTCAGGTTCAGCAACCTTCCCCTCGCGCTTTCACCGGAAGACTCTCACTCAGCCTCGTCCGATTCCGGCGCCTTTTCATAATGGACCGTGTAGGGTTCCGGGTGAACCGTCACGTCACCGCCGGGCAGGAGTTCGATGATCCGCTCTTCGATCCGGTCCGTGATGGCATGCGCGGCCTCCAGGCTCATCTTGCCGTCGAGCGAAACATGGGCATCCACGAAAAAGTGGGGACCGGAATACCGGATGCGGACCGAGTGGCAGTCTATCACCTCCGGCATCGCCTCGACCGCCTCGATGATCTTCTCCTGTACCCCCTCGGGCGCCCCATCGAGCAACCCATGGATTGTCCGCACTCCCAGACGCACGCTGACATAGACCACAATCAGCGCCACCAGCAAAGCCGCCACCGAGTCGGCATAACGCAGATGGTCCAGATTGGAAATCTCGCTCAGTTTAACCCCAAGCAAGCCGACAATGACCACCGCGGAGCTCCAGATATCGGTACTGAAGTGGAGGGCGTCGGCTTCCAGCGCCTGGCTGTTGTGCTTCTTCGCGGCCCGGTAAAGCATCCGCGAGCGCGAAATATCCACCCCGACCGAGATAATCATGACCGTAAAGGACCAGTAATTCACATCCACCGCGACATTCTTATCTATCAGCCGGTGCACGGCCTCGTAAATGATCCAGACACAGGTCAGCAACAACAGCAGGGTTTCGACCAGGGCGGAAAGGTTCTCGACCTTGCCGTGGCCATATTGATGCTTGCGGTCCGGCGGTTGCGAAGCGGTCCGCACGGCGATCCACGTGACAATGGCCGCCACCAGATCGAGCCCCGAGTGGGCCGCCTCGGCCAGAATACCCAGACTCCCCGTTGCAACCCCGACCACCAGCTTCATTGTGGTCAACCCCACCGCCGCCAGAACGGAATTGAGGGCCACCGAAGACTTTTCGTGTTCCGCACTCTTTTTCACCGAACAAGACTGATCCATCACCTGGGTTTCCCCCTCCTGTAAAGACACGCCTTGTAAACAGGCCTTTCTCCCGCCTATCTCACCCGATTCCCCCCGTTCTGTCAACACAACAACCCCCTCACGATAGGAGAAAACACGCGCCCCCTCCTGTTTTCCCCCTGAAGTGGGTGGTAAAAAAATCAAAGGCAAAGGCCTTTGGGGTTGTCAAACCGTCCGCAATCCCCTATGCTCACACCCGCAGATTTGTTTTTCCGTTTCTTTCGGGCCCCATGGCGCAGCAAACAAGAATATGCCATACCTCACCTGACCCGGTTCATTTTCTTTTGAACGAAAGGCCTTTCCCACCATGCCTCTCTCACTAAGAACCGCCCCTCTGCTCGGGTCGCTATTTCTATTTGTCTCCCTGTTCTGTTCCTCCAGCGGAATCACCGCGCCTGCCGAAACCCCTGAAGAAATCGTCTTCTATCTTTCCCCCCAGGGGAACGACGCCTGGACCGGACTCCAACCCGAACCCAACGCGAATCGGACCGATGGCCCGGTAGTCACCCCTCACGCCGCGCGCGACAAGGCGCGTAACCTTCCCTCCGAGAAACCCAAACGGATTGTCGTTCAGGAGGGAGAATACTTTCTTCAGACCCCCCTCGACCTCGAAGCGCGTGACTCGCAACTGGTCATCGAAGCGGCTCGCGGTGCCCACCCCGTTTTTCTGGGCGGGCGCGTCCTCAAGGGCTGGCAGAAGGAAGACGACCGTTTCTGGAGCGCTCCCGTTCCCGAAGCGGCCCAGGGGACGTGGGACTTTCGGATGCTTGTCGTCCACGACGAGATGCGTCCCCGCGCCCGCATTCCGGAAACGGGGACTTTCGAACACACGACCCCCTTCGACGTGCCGTGGATGAGCACCACCGGCGGCGGGTGGAAACGCCCCCCCACGCCCGAGGAACTCACCACCCTGACTTACAAGCCCGGCGACCTGCCGGCGGAACTCGACATCAGGAACGCCGAAATCACCGTCTATCACATGTGGGACGAATCCACCGTCGGCCTTAAGGCCCACGATCCCCAGACTCACACCCTGACCTTCAGTTCCCCCACCGGTCACCCGGCGGGCGCGTTCGGTGTGCAGAAATACTCGATCGCCAACGTCCGCGAGGGGATGAAGAAACCCGGCCAATGGTACCTGGACCGGACCCGCGGGCGGGTGGTGTACTGGCCCATCGAGGGCGAAGACATGACTCAGGTCCGGGTGTTGGCGCCCACACTCGAAACCCTCATCAATATTCAGGGAACCCGTGAGAAACCCGTCAAGAGCCTCATCATCCGAGGCCTGACCCTTTCTCTGACCACCACGCCCCTGAAATCGGGCGGGTTCGGCGCGTACAATTTCCCCGGCGCGATCCAGATCCAACACGCCGAAAGTGGTATCCTGAGCGGCCTTCGGATTCTGAATGTGGCCGGGCAGGGAATCAAAGCCGGTTCCGTTCAAAGTCTGATTGTGGAGAATTCGGAGGTCGGTCCCACCGGCGCCTGCGGACTGAACCTGGACGGCCAGAACTTCCAGGCCGACAACAACCAGATCCACCACACCGGACGTCTCTACCCCAGCGCCATTGCCCTGCACGCGGGAGGCGAGAACGTCGTCATTGCCCACAACGAAATCCACCACTGCCCCTACACGGCGATCAACAGCGGGGGCAAGAATATCGTGATCGAACGCAACCGCATCCACCACGCCATGGAAGAACTCCACGATGGCGCGGGGATTTACGTTTTCGGGGGGAAGAACACGGCCCTGAAGGGCAACTTCATCTACGACATCACCGACCAGGGGGGCTACGGCGCTTCCGCCTACTACCTCGACGAGACGTGCGAGAACTGCCGGGTCGAGGGGAACCTCGCGCTCCGCGTCAACTGGCCGTTCCACTGTCACATGGCCCAGAATAACACCATCCGCCAGAACATCTTCGTCTCCGACGGCGACATGAAGATCACCTTCCCCCGGTCGAAAGAGGATGTCTTCGAGCAGAACATCCTCTCGTCCCAGGGCAAGATCACGTTCACCAACCTGCCCGCCCAGAAGAGTTTCAGGGACAATATCCTCTTCAGCTCCAAGGGAGAAGTCCTGTCCGAGATCCTGAAGGATTACGTGACGGCGGAAACGAAACGGGTGGAAGCGACGGACGGCAACGTCTTCGCCAACCCCGGTCTTCGTGGAGTCGAAGAGGGGAATGTCCAGTTTGACCCGAAATCGCCCGCCGCGGAACGGGGTATCCAGCCGCTGGATGTGCGCGACGCGGGTTGCAAGAAATAATCGAAGAAACAGAATCACATCGAGAGCGATTCGGAAAAACGACGGACGGTCCGGTAAATTGCACAAAAAGACGCAACAGAATCTCAACCACGGAATATACGGAAAAAACACGGTTTCCATACTGGAATCTTGCAGAATTTACGCAAACAGTGAACATTTTTCTCAGAGAAGCGCCCCGGTAGGGGCGCGGGATAGTCGCCGGGGGTGGAGCGAAGCGGAACCCCCGGACCTGTCCCCAAAGTTTTATCCGCCCCAAACGGGGCGGAGGAAAAGAAATCCGGGGAAGCCCGGAAAGAACAAAACGAAATCCTCGGTTTACTGTCAGCGAGTAACCAACCTGCGCCCCGCTGGGGCGCGAGAAGGGGGACTCATTCCGGGGGTTCCGCTTCACTCCACCCCCGGCTACTGGCCTGTACCCCTCCGGGGTACTTCGTTTGGGTTGAGGTTTCGTTGCACCCGGTATTCCGTGGTTGAAAAAAAAGTTCTTTTCGCGGCTTTCAGATCCCAGTGCCACGGCCTCACTGCAATCCCCCTTTCTCTGATATTCTGTTTGCTCTTTTTTACCACCAGCCAGGCGGAAAACTCGACTTCCCCCACCTCTCGGACGCTTTCCCCGGTTCAGGCCTTCAACACGATCATCGGTACCCAGACCATCACCCCCCGTTACCAGTTCACGAGCCAGACCCGGCTGGTCGAGACCGCCGAGGGCATCCACCAGATGGGTTCGAACATCCTGAAGATCGCGCTCGATCCCTCCTTCTCGAAGCAATACAAGATTCCGGAGAATCCGAAAATTCAGAACCTGACGGACCTGGTGAGCCGCGAGCCCTCCTTCCGCCGGGTGTTCGACATGCCGTTCGCCACCTACATCCTCTGGACCTATCCCTTTGCCTCGTGCAACTGGAAGGACGGTCTGTCCGAGTCCGAGCGCCACAGCCAGTACGACGAGATCTACGCCCTCACCCGCCATTTGCTCACCACCTACAACGGCACACACAAGCGCTTCCTTTTCGGCCACTGGGAGGGCGACTGGTGGTTGCTGGGCCATTCCGATCCGAAGAAAGACCCCACACCCGAAGCGATCCAGGGCATGACCGACTGGTACAACGTCCGTCAGGACGCCATCGAAGCGGCCCGGCGCGATACGCCTCACCACGACGTGGAAGTCTATCAATACGCGGAAGTCAACCTGGGTCAGAAGGCGCTGGACGGCGGAATCACCGTCGCCAACCACGTCCTGCCTCACACCCGCGTGGATTATGTGTCCTATTCCTGTTACGACGCGCTCAACTTCGGCCAGGAGGGGAACGCCGTTTCTCCCACCTTCAGGGCCATCCTCGATCACCTGGAGTCGCGCCTCCCGGCCAAACCGGGTCTTACCGGGAAACGGGTGTTCATCGGCGAGTTCGGCTTCCCCCTCGAGACGAGCAAGACCCCGCAATTCCAGGCGGAACGCGCCCGCGACACCCTGTGCGCCGCAATCGAATGGGGTTGTCCCTATGTACTCTATTGGCAGTACTACTGCAACGAAGCGAAAGAAGGGGGCGCCGACGCGCGTGGTTTCTGGATGGTGGACAACAAAGGCGCCGCGCAACCCGTCCGGGACCTCTACCTGCAGTACTACCGAAAGGCCCACGTTTTCGTCGAAGAGGAGGTTCAGAAGACCGGCTGTCCCCCAGACGGCGCCGTGTTCCAAAATCAGGCACAACAATTCCTATGAGGAATCGCACTCTTTGTCTCCACAACCGGTGGAGAAAAGCGGTAACACATTCAACAGGAGAAAAGAATCGTATGCAGATGGTCTCCAAACGTATGATTTCCCAGAAGTATCCACAGGTGTTTCTTGTCTGCCTCACCCTTTCCGCCCTTGCCTGGCATTCCCGATGTGCGGGAACGGAAACAGAAGAACCTGACGCCTTCCGCGCCACCATCGAGTCGGACTGGCAGGCGCAGGAAAAACGTCTGCAACGGACCTGGGATTCGCCCGAAGCGATCCGGGACCTCCTGACCCGTACCGAAAAACTCCTCGACAACCTGCGGGCAAAAGCGGGGACACTCGACTTGACCGCCGAAACAGCCAATCTCGAAGAACTCCGCGCAAGGGTGGAGAGCGTCGAAAAGTTTAACAAAAAGAAGCGGATCGAGCTCTACCGGGAGATTCGATGGACCGAGCGCAATCTGGCCCTGCGCAATCCTCTGGTCGCCGACAAGCCGATCGTCTTCCTGAAACAACGCCGCTACATCTGCCAGATGCTCCACGAGTTCATGGCTTTCTACTACGATGAGAAGAATATTGACGGAGGCGGGGTCTTTGTACTTGAACGGCCCGGCTACTCGGATCAGACACGCGATCTCACGAGCGGCACTCTGCCCCGAGGCAATTTTTCGACCCTGGCTCTTTCTTTCGATGCTCAGACGCTCTACTTTGCCTTTGCCGACCGGGCGCCCGAAAAACCCGAGTACTTCTCGGATCAACGCCGGTCTTTCCATCTTTTTGAACTCGAAACCGATGGCGGAAAACCGCACCAGCTCACCGAGGGCCTCTTTGACGACACCGATCCGTGTCCCCTGCCCGACGGCGGCCTGGCCTTTATCTCGACCCGACGCGGCGGTTTCGGCCGATGCCACAATCCCTGGGAACCCCTTCCCACCGCCACGCTCCATCGCATGGACAAGGACGGACGGAATATCCAGACCCTCTCCTTCCACGAAACCAATGAATGGAATCCCTTTGTCCTGAACGACGGGCGTATCGTTTACACCCGGTGGGACTATGTGGACCGCTCGGCCGCCAACTTCCACGGCCTCTGGAGCACCAACCCGGACGGCAGCAATCCCATCGCTCTCTTCGGCAACTACACGCACCGTATCAACGCCCTCTATCAGGCGCACGCCATTCCCGGCTCCAAGCGCATCGCTTTCATTGCGGGAGGGCACCACAGCGACGTGGGAGGATCGCTTGTCCTGCTCGACCCCACCCGTGTGGCGCTCGATCCGGAAAGCGGAGAAGACCTGTTGGATTCGATCGAGACGCTCACCCCCGAGGTGTGCTTTCCCGAGGCGCCCGATTGGCCCAAGAGTTATTTCCACAGCCCCTGGCCCCTGTCGGAGGATCTCTTCCTCACTGCGTTCAGTTTTGATCCCCTTCCCGGAATGGGTCCCAACGTCAAGGAGGACACCCACACGGGCCTCTACTACCTGGACCGATTCGGCAACCTGGAACTGCTCTACCGGGACCCGGAGATCTCGAGCATGTACCCGCTCCCACTCACGCCACGGCCCGCTCCTCCGATTTTGCCCAGCTATTCGGATGCGTCTCTCAAAGACCAGGGTACGTTTCTCCTCACCGACGTAACCCATGGCCACTTTTCCCTGCCCGCCTCGCGTCCTATCCGCAGTCTGCGTATCTTTCAGGTCCTGCCCAAGACCGCCAGTCATATCTCCAATCAACCCCGCATTGGTTACGCCAACGCCGAAATCGCGCGGATGCTGCTCGGGACCGTCCCCGTCGAATCAGACGGTTCAGCCTATTTCCTGGCGCCAGCGCACAAGCCGCTCTACTTCCAGGCCGTGGACAAGGACGGACGGGCGGTGCAGAGCATGCGCAGCATCACCTACCTGCAATCGGGCGAACGGCGCGGTTGCGTGGGGTGCCACGAGCCCCGGACCACTTCCGTCAAGACCTCGCTGAGCGGTCCGCAACCCCTCGCGATGCGGCGGGCCCCGTCCTCGATTCAGCCCGGTCCGGACGGCTCCCGTCCGATGGGGTTCCCGCGCCTGGTCCAGCCGGTTCTGGACCGCAACTGCGTGCAGTGCCACGACGGTTCGAAAGGGGAAAATAAAAGCCCGCTGGTGTTGACCAGCGAACCGAAGGGGGACAACTTCACTCAGGCGTACGAAAACCTGCGCCCCTTCGTGCGTTGGTACGAGTGGGGAGACAAAACCATTTCCGCCATCACGACGTGGCCCGGCCGCATCGGCGCGGACGCCAGTCCCCTGATGCAAGTACTGGAAGACACCACCCACGCTCCCAACCTGAATCTCACGCGCGAAGAACGCGAGCGGATTCAAGTCTGGCTGGACGGCAATGCGCCCTTCTACGGAGCCTACGAGGAGCCAGCACGAGAAGCCCAAAGAAAGGGGGACGCCATCCAACCGCCTGAAGTCCAATAATGTATCCGTGTTTCGTACGCACTTGAGGAGCCGTCGTCCCAGGTCATTTGTTTTGCCGACCGATCCGTCTGATCCGATGGATCGTCCGGATGTCCCGGGCGAGGGAGACTCGAAGGCTTGCACATCTCACGCAAAGCCGTGAGAAACACAACATTTCAGGAAAGGAAACCTCATCCATGTCTTCATCTCCACCGTTTCACCCCTCGCAGGATACCCCCCGGCGGATTCTGCGAACGCTGGCACTGGTCTCGCTCTTCAGTCTGCCCCTGGCCACACAGGCCGCCTTCATGAGCGACCTGGCCCAGCCCCAGGAAGGACGCAGCATGCGGGTCAGTTCGACCCACCGGCTCGGGCCGGACGGCAAGTTCGACCCGAAAGGAAAACCGGACCCCAACAGCAACTGGGACAACAAAAACGTCGAACCGGGGAAAACGGCCGTTCTCATGGACGAAAAAGGCCCCGGCGTCATCACGCACATCTGGCTGACCTTCCTCGGGCCGGAACCGCAGGACTGGGCCAAGCAGGGTTCCGCCAACCATCAGGACATGTTGCTTCGGATTTTCTACGATGGCGAAGCCCGCCCCGCCGTCGAAGCGCCGGTCGGGGACTTCTTCGCCAACGCGTTCGGAAAGCGCAGCGAGGTCATCAGCCTGCCGATCGTCGTCGAGGACGCAGACTCGTACAACAGCTTCTGGAACATGCCATTCCGCAAATCCATCCGCATCGAAATCGAAAACCAGAGCGACAAACCCGTCAGCCTGCTCTACTTCAATATTGACTGGATTCAGAAAAAGATCGCCGACGACATCCCCTATTTCTACGCCCAGTACCGGCAGGAATACCCGGTCGAAAAGGGGAAAGACTATGTCGTCCTCGAGACTCAGGGCAAGGGCCACCTGGTCGGCGTCGCGCTGGCGGTGCGGACCCGGAGCCCGGCGTGGTTCGGCGAAGGGGACGAGAAGATCTGGATTGACGGAGAAAAAGACGCCTCGATCTGGGGAACCGGAACCGAGGACTACTTCCTCTCGGCCTGGGGCCTGAAAAAAGTTCTTACGCCTTATTTTGGTGTCCCCTATTTCGACCAGTGGGGGATCGTGGGCGGCCACACGAGCGCCTACCGCTGGCACCTCAACGACCCGATCGTCTTCAACACCGGTATCAAGGTCGCCTTCGAACACTACGGCTGGCTTTCGCCCGACGAGAACCCGAAAAACGTCAGCGAGAGCTGGAACGAACGCGAGGATGACTTCTCGAGCGTGGCCTACTGGTACCAGACCGGCCAGCCGACCTTCACCGCCCGCGCGCCCAAGGCCGGTGAACGCCACCTGCCCAACCTTGACAGACTCATCGTTCCCGTCTCGGCCAAACCGGACAGCATCCGCCACGGGGACGGTTCCGCGGAAGTCAACAAAACGCTTCCCCTGCCGGACGGCCACCTGTTCTACCGCCCCGCGCAGCCCACAGGCGGGTGGATCGAGATTCCCTTCGAGGTCAAGACGAAGGAACCCCTCCGCCTCTGTATCAACGGCGTGCGGTCCTACGACTACGGCAAGTACCAGGCGACCCTCAACGGCGTGAAACTGGGCGAACCGGTGGATTTCTACAACGACAAGACCGAAGAGTGGGAGACGCATTATCTCGATTTCTGGCCCGAACCGGGGCAGTACACCCTGCGCCTCGAGTGCGTCGGCCAGAACCCGAGATCGCAGGGAAACGGGATCGGCATCGAGTCGGTCCGCTTGCGTGAACGCCGCCCCCGCGTTGCCGAGTACGGTCACGACAAAGACAAGGACTGGCACCAGAAACCGACGCTGTACGAATGAGGCAGTGGGTCACTGAGATGGATTTCTGCTCGAAATTCTAACAGCCCGTATTGACAAACCCTAACCATTGAAGCAGATTGTGTTCCCGTGGCGTATTTTCCGCGCCACGGGATTCTTTTTGAAAGCCTTCCATCCCGTTTGATCGCTGAAAACCCCGGTTATCACCCCAACTCCACTGCATTCAACCGGATTGGATGTACCCAAGGGGGGATCCGCGGGGGCAGGAACCGGAGATCGCAAGAGGGGCAGTCAAGCGCCAACGGCGCGGTCTTATACCAGCTTGGGGCATCGCCCCAGGAAACCGATGGGTTTATTCCCGCAAGGGCTGAAAGCCCGCTCTATTCAGCCGTTTGTCCCTTTTCATAGTTCGGGCCTTCAGCCCTTGTGGAAAAAGGGACACCCGTCCTAGGGCGACGCTGCGCTTGCCCCAGGCTGGTATAAATCCGCGCCGTTGGCGCTCAAC
>DAOPYU010000147.1:0-9783 GCA_035353095.1 Candidatus Sumerlaeota bacterium
GCACCCTGAAGGGGTGCCCCAATCCAGGCTAATTCAATGATTGGGCAACCCCTGTCGGGGTTGGATGGGTTGTGGGGACAGGTTCCGCAGGTTCCCTTCGGTCACCTGCGGCTACTCAAAGGCAACCCCTTCGGGGTTTTTGAAGAGTAATTGAGGGCTCCGATGAAAACGCCAACGAGTCAATCCGGATGAACAATTTCCCTGAGCATGTCTAGACAATGAGGAGTTCCTGATCTGTCCATTTCTGGAAATGTTCCGTCCTGCTCGTGAAGAACCGGGCGGAAGGTGCGGGGGAGAGCGGGAGGGCCTGCATCCGGGGTTTGCGTGTTGTTTCCAGGCAGAAGCGTCGGGGCGAGAGGCGCGATATTGGGGGGGACGGACGGAATGCCGGACGAACCGCTTCCGGCAGACGGGTCTCCTTGCGATTCCCGTTCTCCCCCGGCTCCCGGAACGGGTTGAACAAACATTCAAACCTTTGGAGTACAAAGAGTTGCCGTTTTTTCTTGAATGTGAAAATGTACAATTAGCTTGTGGGAAATCTCGGGGATCTGTTAGACTCCCGAGCGGTGTGTGTCTGGGTTTGGGGTCGGAGAAGGTGGCTGTTTCGGATTTTAAAGCAGAGGGTCTTGTTTTCTCTCGCGTTATTTTTGTGTCCAAAGGGACCGCGGTCAGGATCGTTCCATGCTGAATCATCCGTTGATGCAAAAGTTGTTTGAACTCGAAGCCCTGCCGACCCTGCCCCAGGTGATGGAGCAGATTCTGGAAACGATTGACGACGAGAAGTCTTCGACGGGCGATCTGACCAGCATTCTGGAGTGTGACCAGGCCATTTCGGCGCAGGTGTTGCGTCTGGCCAATTCCGCGTATTACGGCTTGCCTTCGCGCGTGGACACGATCCGCCGCGCGGTTGTTCTGATGGGTTTTGACACGGTGCGCCTTCTGACTCTGGCCACGTCGGTGATCCATTCGTTCTCGAAGAAGAATCAGAAAACACTGGATCCGCTGGATTTCTGGATGCATTCGCTTGGAACCGCCAAGGCGGCGGAACTGATCGTTCTGCGTTCCCCCCGGCTGGGCTTGACGGCCGGCGCCTGTTTCACGGGCGGTCTGTTGCACGACATCGGCAAGTACATCCTGTCCCTGGCCGAAAAAGACACTTATAATACTATTTATGCGGAAGCTCTGGCTGGCGAATGTCCCATTCGCGAGGTGGAGCGGAAGTACCTCCAGACCGATCATGCCGAAGTGGGGGGATGGGTGAGTGAGAATTGGCGTTTCCCTCCCGCGATTATTGCGATGATCCGGGGAGGGGGTGTGACGTCCGCCCCTTCCGGTTCCTATGTGAACGAACGGGAGGTGGCCCGTCTGGCTGATCGGATGGCCCGTCTGGCGGGGTTCGGCTGGGCCGGTGATCCGCCGCTTCTTCCGACGCGGGCCAATACCGCCAATTCACTGGGGTTGAGCCACGAGGATGTGATGCGTGTGACGGAGAAGCTCCAGGAATCCCGCGAGCAGACAAGAGAGTTGCTCAATCTCATTACGGATTAGGAAAGGGAAACGATCGGACAGTCCCGGGCGAGGGATCTGGTTGTGCTTTGAGCGAACGGATGGCTGTCCCTGGTATATTCTGAATCATCGTCCAACAAGATATGTGCGTAATTCCATGAACAAGAACCCAATCACTCGCTCCACTTGGAACACTGACTGAGTCCCGAGATTGATACCCGTAGCCTGACGACTGTTCCCGCTCCAAGAACGACACGACCGCAAGAGGTTCCGTGATGATGGACGATCAAACGAAGATCAAGCTTTATTCGGACGCACTGCGCGAGATGACCAGCCGCCACGAGCGGTTGGTGCAAGGATTGTCTATTTTGCGTCAGATTGACGAAATAGACAATACGAACCCGGACACCGATACCCTGGCGCGCAATATTCTCGAGATTCTGGCCCGGGGTCTGCTGGCCGAAAACTGCTCGCTGATGTTGTTGGACGCCTCGGGCGAGTATCTGGAATTGCGCGCCGCTTACAGTCCCTTCGAGGAACAGAGTCGCACGTATCGGCCCGGGGTCTGGCAGGGCAAGCGATTCCGCGCTGGGGAGGGCATTGTCGGTCAGGTTTTTTCCTCCGGCCATCCCCGCCGGATAGACGATGTCAATGCGGTTGAAAATTTCCTCGAGTTGTCCGAAACGCTCATCACGGTTCGGTCTCTGCTTTGTTATCCGTTGACGCTCAACCGCAGAGCGGTGGGGGTGCTCAACCTCAGTCATTCTCGTCCGCAGGTTTTCAGCCGCGACACGGAACAGATTCTGGCCATCATCGCCCAGCGGATCTCGCGGGCCCTGACTTCCCATGCGCTTTACTGTCAGGTCAAGCGATCCGAGTCGCAATACCGTCTGGTTTCGAGTTACGCCCGCGATGGCGTTATTCTTTTCGCGCAGGATGGTTCGATTCTGCAGGCCAATCCGGCCGTGGAAGTCCTGACCGGGGTGTCGGCCGATGCCTATGTCCGCGATGGAGTCCGATGGGAAGACGCCATCCACCCGGAGGATCTGCCGGGTTTCCGGGTGCAGCGCGCCGAGGCGATTCGGCGTGTTACGCCGGGCCAGATGGAATACCGGATGGTGGATCGGCAGGGGAGGCAACGCTATGTCGAGGAGTGCTACTCCGTCCAGTACGATGAGGACACCTCGCAGGCGCAGATCGTAGTGGTGGTGCGCGACATCACGGAGCGTCGTCTGGCGGAAGAACAGCGCCGGCAGCTCGACTCGACCCTCGAAGCGACCCCTCAACCCTCCATCGTTACCGATCCTGAGGGGATTGTGCGTTACGCCAACCCGGCCTTTGTGCAGTTTCTGGGCTATTCGCCCGAGGAACTCGGGGGGCGGCGGATTGATTCTCTGATCCAGCAGACTCGCGAAGAAGCCTTGCCTTTGACTCTGGAAGCGGTCAGCAATCGTCCGCAATTCGAAGCCTCTACCATCCGGGCGACCAGTCGCAACAGTGACGGGCAGGCGATCGAGGTCGAGATTTCCATTGCGCCCGTTCGGGACCAGACGGGCCGGATTCTGCACTTTGTCTGTACCTGGCAGGATATTTCGCGCCAGAGTCTTCTGGAGTCGCAATTGCGCGAAGCCCAGAAGCTCGAGGCCATCGGAACGCTGGCGGGCGGGATCGCCCACGATTTCAACAACATCCTGAGCGGTCTGCTCGGTTTCACCGAACTGGCCAAGCGGGATGTCAAGCCGGACAGCAAGGCATATTACAACTTGGAACAGATTGCCCAGGCCGGCAAGCGGGCCGCCGCGCTGGTTCACCATATTCTGGCCTTCAGTCACCTGGAGGATCACGCCAAGCACCCCATTTTCCTCCATCCGATCGTGAAGGAGGCGATTTCTCTGTTGCGGGCCACGGTGCCCGCCTCGATCGAAATTCACAGTCACATCGAGACCCACTGCCCGGCCGTGTGTGCCGATCCGACGGGGATCCGCCAGGTGGTGATGAACCTGTGCGCGAATGCCAGTCAGGCGCTTCAGGATGCCGGCGGCGCCATCACGGTTTCGTTGAACACGGTCGAGTTGAGTGTCGGTTCCCCCCAGCTGGCAGAGGGGGCCGACCTGGAGCCGGGGCTTTATATCCAGTTTGTGGTGGAAGACACCGGTCCGGGCATTCCCAAAGAATTGCAGCAGCGCATCTTTGAACCCTACTTTTCGACCAAGACGCCCTCGAAGAACGCGGGTCACGGTTTGGGACTGGCCACCGTTCAGGGGATCGTGAAGGGGCATGGAGGGTTGATCCGGGTTGAAAGTGAGGTGAACCAGGGGGCGCGATTCGAGGTTCTGCTGCCCGCCATGAGACAGGAAGTCCCGGAGACGTTTCCCGCCGTTTCTTCCCAGACGCCGCCTGCCCCGACGCGCAACCTGCGGGGGAATGAGCGGATTCTGTTTGTGGACGACGAACGGATGATCGCCTACCTGGAGCAGACTCTGCTCGAGGAACTCGGTTACGATGTCCAGGCCTTTACGTCTTCCACCGAGGCTCTTGACGCGTTTCAGGAAGACCCCGACGCGTTTGACCTGGTGGTGACGGACCTGAGCATGCCGCAGCTCACCGGGACCGCGTTCGCGCGGGAAATCCTGACCCTTCGGCCCAATGTCCCGATCATCCTCTGTTCCGGTTTCTACGACGCCGACACGACCGACCGGGTCCATAAACTGGGAATCCGGGAATTCGTCAAGAAGCCGATCTCGACCGAGGAACTCGCAAAAACAATCCGGCGGCTCCTGGATTCCTATAAGAACGGGAATTCCTGAGCCGCCGGATTTTCAGTCTGGCGTGTTCTGTTCAACCGCCGAAGCGCTTATTTCCCGCGCGGGAGTTCGCGCAGGTAGATGTTGCGGAAATAGACGGGGTTGCCGTGGCACTGCAACTCGAGTTGGCCGGTCGGGAAGATCGGCTGGTTGCGGTCCCAGTAGTTTTCCATCGTCACCTTGTCCACCACGAGTTTCCCGTTCAGGAAAACCGTCACCTTGTCTCCCACCATCTTGATCCGGAACGAGTTCCATTCGCCCGCGGGTTTGTCGGCGATCTCCGTCGGGTCTTTCGGGTTCTTCTCGTTGTTGTAAAGCCCGCCCGACCCGATCTTGTGCTGGTTCGGGTCCCAGATCTGCACCTGCGGCGTTCCGCGCAGGTAGATGCCGCTGTCGCCTTCCGGCGCGATCTTCCAGTCCACGAGCATCTCGAAATCGCCGTAGTCCTCGCGCACGGTGGCCAGGCTGAAGCCCTTGCCGTCGAAGAACAGTTCGCCCTTGTCCGTCACGGTCCAGTTCTTCTTCATTTCCTCATTGGCCTTTTCCTGGGCGGCCTTCATCTCTTCCGGTTTCGCCTTGGCGCGGTTGATCGGATTGTCGAGTGGGGGACGGGCCAGGCCCTTCCAGCCGGTCAGGTCTTTGCCGTTGAACAGCGCCACAAACCCGTCGGGGGGCGTGTTGAGCGGTCCGGCGGCGGGCGTTTCGGTCTTCTCGGATGCGGCCGGGAGTTCCTTGACGCGGATGTTGCGGAACTCGAGCGGGTCGCCATGGCCCAGGAAGCCGATATGACCTGACTTGTTGAACAGGCCCGGGTGGTCGCGGTGGTCCGCTGTGCCGTTCTTGGTCGCTTCCTTGATGTCGGCGTCCACGATCGTCTCGCCGTTCAGGATGACCGTGATCTGGTTCCCCTTGGCGATGACTTCTTCGCTGTTCCATTCGCCGACCGGCTTGAGGAACTCGCGTTTGGCCGGCACGATGCCGTAAATGGAGCCGTGGTACTGGTAGGGTTGCAGGTTTTTGTATTGTTCGGCGGTGTTGTCAATGATCTGCAATTCCATCGCGCCGTAAGCCGCGTCGCCTTCGAGGGGCGCCCGGATTCCCACGCCGTTGTTGGCGCCGGGGGTCAGTTTGAACTCGAAACGGAACACGAAGTCCGAATACTCTTTCTCCGTGTAGAGGTTGCCGCCCTGGAGTTCGGGATGGACCACGATCCGGCCGTCTTCGGCCACGTACCCCTTGGTGTTACCGACCCAGCCGGTCATGTCTTTCCCGTTGAAAAGGGTCACAAAGCCTTCCACCTCTTCCAGGGCGCTTGTGGCGCGTTTCGCTTCATCCGGGTTCTTGACCAGTTTAACGGCTTTCTGCAGGGCCTTGAGCGCCTCGTCCCCTTTCAGGGGTTCGCCTTCGGCGGGGCAGACGATCTGGATGACCGCCGCCGCCGCTTCGGCCTGGAACGCCGCGTCGTCGAGCGACTTCGTCACCAACTGTAACGACTCGACCGTGCGAACCTTCGCCAACTGCCCGATGGCCAGTTTCTTCTCATCCGGGCGTTTTGCCGCATTCAGCGCCTGACCCAAGCCTTTGACCTTTTCCGCGTCGGACACAGACGATTTACCCAGCATCTCGATGTACGCCTTCAGCGCCACCACATGCAGGTTCATTTCCGGTGTGGACTGCGCCACGCTGAACAGCGCTTCCGCGGCGCTGCCGTCCACCCATTTTGAAAGCGCCCGGATGGCGACTTCCCGCACCGTCGCATCGTCACTCTTGGCATCCGCCGCGACGGCCTTGAGCGCTTCCGCTCCGCCGATACCCGCCAGCGCGGTCACCAGTTTGGCGTGGGCGGGTTTGTCGGCGTTCTTGAGCGCTTCCAGAACGGTCGTCGCCCGCTGTTCCTTGTCGGCGATCCGGTTGGCCGTTGTCACCACTGCCTTGCGCGCCACCGTTTCTTCCTTGTTCTCCGATGCCTGAGTCAGGCATTTCACCAGCGTCCCCAGATCTTTCGGATCGGCGATGGGGGTGAGCGCTTCCAGCGCCGCCGTGCGCACCGCCGGATCGTTCGATTTCACCAGTTCCAGGACGGCGCCCGACTGTGCGGTCGCATTGCGCTGTCCCAACACACCCGCCAACGCCGTTTGTGTGGCGGGAGGCAAAGTGGGCAGCGCCGCGGCGATGGCCACCATCGGCGCATCGCCCGGCAACAGGGCCAGCCGCCTCGCCAGAGCGGGCGTTTCTTCGGGCGTGGCCGTCTTGAGCATTTCGAGCAGGGTCGCCTGTCCCGCTTCGGCTTTCAGAACCAGGATGGCATCCACCGCGGCCAGCCGTACGGACGCGTCGGCGTGGTGGGTCAGTTTTTCCGCCACGGGCAAAGCGGCCTGGTCGCCGCGCGCGGCCAGCATGGCCAGAATTTCGGTCTGCTGTTCGGGTGTGGCCGCCTTTTCGGCCCGGGCGGCCCACGTTTCCGTCACCGCTTTTCCCGGGAGCCCCTGAACCAGCGCCAGCGCGGCCTGCCGCACTTCCTTCGACGGGTTTTCGGACGCCTGGGTCAGGTCCGCCATCGCTCCTTCACCCTCCGCCTTGACCAGCACGCTCAACGCCGCGCACTGCACCGGCGCGTGCTTGGGATCGGTATGGCTCTTGATGATCTGGCGGCAGATTTCCGCGCTCTTTTTCTGTTTTTCACCTTTGGAAGCGGCCAGATTCGAGAGGTACTCGAAGTAGTACCCGCGCAGTTCCGACTGCTCGAAACCCTGAGCGTCCGCCATCGCCTGCATCAGAACCGGCTCCGACTTCAGGTCCGCGATCTGGGCCAGCGCATAGAGCGCGGCTTTGCGGATCGCTTTGTCGTTGTTTTTGGCCAGGTCACTCAAGGTGTCCAGCGCCTTGGCTTCGCGCAGGTTCCCGAGCGCCTGGGCCACGCGCATCTGGCAGGAGCCCTTGGCGTTCGGCAGGGCCGCTACCAGCGCGGCGCGCGAGGCGTCCGAATTGATCGTCACCAGCGTGCGTGCGCTCCAGTCGCACAGCGTCTCGTCGGTCAGGTACGCGGCCAGAGCCGGGACCGATTCATCCTTTGCGATAAATCGAAGTCGTTCGATCAAAAACGCCTTAACGTCCGAATTGGAAGCCTTCTTCAACGCGTCCAGCAAAACGCCTTCGAGCATTTTGCGCTCGGTCTCGGCGCCTGTCCGCGATACATACATCGTCGCGCCCGACAGGGCAAAACGCGCGTTCACGTCGTCACCCGTCCCCGGCGCCAGCAACATCACGCACACCTCGCTCAGCGCCTCCGGTCCCAGCGCCACCAGACGTTTCGAGAGATCGGTGGCCTCCTGCGAATTGGCGCCCCGGCCCTTGGCCAGGATTTCCTGCACGGCCGGCGACGCACCCCACACCGTCCCCAGTCCCACACTCAAAGCCAGAAGCAGGATCACTCCCGCCAACCGGCGATTCCATTCAGATTTCCGTCTCATTGTGTCACTCCTTTCCTCGGTCGCTTGCGTCTTCTTACAGATGCCACGGCGCGCGCATGGGCTGGTCAATCAACCGGTTCGCCTCCGGATCGTCCACAAACTCCTGTTTGACCGGATCGTACTTCAGGCTGCGACCCAGTTGCACGGCGCATTTGCCGAGGTTGACGATGGTACAGGAACGGTGGCCGTTCTGTTCGTTCAGGGCGAATTTGCGGCGTGTGCGCACCGACTCGAGGAAGTCCACCGTCTGCGGTTTCGGTTCCGGGAACGAGGCCAGTTTCTTTTCGAAGTCCGGAATATCGGAACGCATTCCGGGATACAGCTTTCCTTTGGGCCCCTGGATATAGGCCGCATCCTTGTCCTTGTTGATCGGGTCCACGACGATCTCGCACCCGTCGGCGTAACGCATCGTCAGACGCCACCAGGGACGCACCGCGTCCGGGTGTTGAATGGGGGTGTCCACTTCGATCTCGACCGGGCTGGTGTCGTCTTTGCCCAGGAAATACTGCACGGGGTCCAGATAGTGCTGCCCCATGTCGCCCAGGCCGCCCCCGTCGTAGTCCCAGTATCCCCGGAACGATCCGTGGACCCGGTGCGGGTGGTAAGGCTTGTAGGGCGCCGGCCCGAGCCACATGTCGTAGTCGAGTTCCGGCGGAATGGGTTGCGGGTCCAGCCGTTCCAGGCCGGTCCACTGTTCCAGTTTCAGCCCAAACCCCGTCGCATCGTTTACCGTGACGCGCAGCGGCCACCCCAGCAGGCCGCTGTCCACGACTTTCTTGATCGGCTGGACGGTCGTACCAAACCCATAGAAACCGGCCTCGAAACGGAACCACGTGTTCAGACGGAATATCCGCCCGTAGCGGTTGATGGCCTCGACCACCTTTTTGCCTTCGCCGATGGTGCGGCTCATCGGCTTTTCGCACCAGATGTCCTTGCCCGCCTGCGCGGCCATGATGGACATCAGCGCGTGCCAGTGCGGCGGGGTGGCAATGTGGATAATGTCAATGTCGGGCCGGGCCAGCATTTCGCGGAAGTCGCGATAGGCCTCCACTCCGGCTCCGCCGAGCGCCTGGCCCTCCTTCAAATGCTTCGCATCCGTATCGCAGACCGCCAGTAGCCGGGCGTCCGGGTTGATGTCCCGGATATGCCCTTTTCCCATACCTCCGACCCCGATAATGCCTTTGGTGATCTGTTCGCTGGGTGGGGTATTGCCCGGTCCCCCCAGAACAAATCGCGGCACGATCGTGAAAGCCGTTACCGCGCCCACTGTGCGTTTCAACAGCGAGCGGCGAGTCATCCGTTGTGCGCTCATCACCGTTACCTCCAGTTCGTATTGAAAGTCGAACCCTCGACGTACTTCCCGGGATTGGGTGTTCGTATCTGATCGTCGGAACGCGAAAAATCGCCCGCAATAAAAAAACCAAGACATCGGTGCGTCAGCCGACGCTCCGGAAAACAGGCCGGCGCCGAGGCGCCGGAGAACGGAAAATTGACGCCTTCACTCCGGAGGGTCAAGGAGGACCCCGGTTCGGAATGCCGGCTCCGGCTCAGGGAGGTGGGCCGGTTCGAAGGTGGTTCTGAGGTGGCAGGGGCGCCTCCGCCCATGTAGTTGGGCTCCGGAACAAAAAAACCGAGATACCCGGTCCTGCAGACGAGAACGTCGGCCTTTCACGGGCGGGACGCCCGTGCCACCTCCGGGCCATCCCCTTTAATACAGGACGAGGGACTTCCCTGTGTCTCCCTCTCGAACGACAACCTCCCGATCCGCCGACAATGAGGAGTTCCCGTATTCCCCCGCTCGCCCCACCGTCTCGATAACCGGATCAGTCCTCGGCGCCCTCGATTTTCTCTTTCCCGTTTTCATGGAAGAAGAGAGCGAAGAGGACCAGCACGACACCCGCCATCGCCGCCGGCGTCAGCCAGATCATTTTCCAGTTGCGCGCCACCACTTCCTTGGCGTCATTGAGGGTCGTGAAATGGTCCACCACCACCCCCGACAAACG
>DAOPYU010000148.1:0-9768 GCA_035353095.1 Candidatus Sumerlaeota bacterium
AACAGAACCCCAGACAGGCGGGTCCGGCTCCGGTGTAGGGCACGTCGAACATCTCGAGCAGGGCCGGGACGTGCAGCTCCTTGAAGGCGTCGTTGAGGAACCCCTCGTCGCACAGGTTCAGGACGAACTCGGGCGGCTCGGTCAGGATCGAGCGGACCAGGTTCTGGTGGTTGTCCACATAGGTGAACTTGTAGTCTTCCAGTTCATTCAGGGCGGCCTGCATCCGGTGGATGGTGTCGAGGTCCTCGGGGTTGAACGTGCCGTTGCGTTTGACCGAGTCGGGCAGGCTCGGGTCGCCCATCAACACCGTCACGCGCGGGGAAGCCACAAACCCGCCCGGGACGGTCACGGCGGCCTTGCTCGACCCGACGGCGGTCAGGATCAGGCGGTGGGCCATCATGCCCAGGTCCTGGCCGCGTGAGGACTCGGCCTCGAGCGCGCCGTGGAACCGCACCGAGGTGTAGCCGACCGTGTCGAGCAGTTCGAAGATTTCGTCGCGCGAATAGAGTCGCTCGGCGTAGAACTGGTCGGCGATCACCCCCTTTTCGGCGTGGGTGATGACTTCGCGGCTGATGAGGCGCTGCCCGTCCTTGGCCAGCGCCCGCTCGCGGCACACGAAGTGGTCCTGGTCAATCCACTCCCACGAGCGCGGTTCGTAGTTCTGGCGCATCCACTCGCCGTCCACGATGTCGAGGAAGAGGGTACCCTGTCGGGCCAGGAGCCGGGCGACGTTCTGGAGGACCGCTTCATCGTCGGCGCGCTGTTCGAAGTACCCGAACGAATTGCCCATCATCATGACGCAGTGGTAGTGGCGGTTCTGGGGGCGGAAGCGGCGGGCGTCGCCTTCGTGGAAACCGATCGCCAGTCCTTCGTTTTTGGCGCGTTTGCGCGCCTGGCGGATGAGGTAGCGCGAGCGGTCCACCCCCGTGACGTTCTTGAACCCGCGGCGGGCCAGTTCGAGCGAGTGGCGGCCCTGGCCGCAGCACAGGTCCAGGATGTGGTCGTTGGGCATCAGGTGGGTCAGACCCACGACCAGGTCCACCTCCTGGCGGGTGTTGCCCGGGTGCTCGACCACGTCGCCGTCCGTTTTCAGGTACAGGGCGTTGAAGAGCGTGCGCCACCAGTCCGACGGGAGGTGGCGTTCGAGGTCCGAGACCGGTCCGAGGGTTTTGCATTCGGGGGGCGCCGGCGCTTTGGTGTATTTCTTCGAGGGAGGAACGGACGGAGAACGTTGCATGGGTTGAGTTCCTTATAGGAACCGATTGTCCCCCTTCCCACGTCCCTTGCGTCAGGGAGCGGGCAGTGGAGACCCGGCGGGCGGCCTCCATCCGAGGTCGCGAGAAAAGCGGTACGCCGTGTGAGTTACGGAATAACACAAATCCATCGGGCGTCAATACAAATCGTCGGGTTTGGAAGGAAAAATGCGGGGTTGCGGGAACGCCCCACTGTCCAGACAAACAGGAGGCGTTTCCTTGGGAGGGCGGGCGTCTCGCCCGCCTGAAAACGGGAAAACGATATCCCCTCAGCCTGCGCGGCATTCTGCCCCTGTCTCGCCCGCCTGAAAACGGGAAGACGCCAGGGGATTCATTTCCCGCTCAGCGTCGTTGTCCCATTCGCGGTGAACCTGTGTCTTTTCCCAACGGGTGAATGAGAACGGTTCACGCGCAGGCGCCCCAACGGCAAGGCGGGCGGGACGCCCGCCCTCCCAGTGGAACGCCCTCCCAGTGGCAGGCATGAGGGGGGCCTGACGCCGGGTTGCGGCGGGTGGGATTTTTGATTGATTCTGGGGGAGGACGGCCCTATGATGCTCCGGTAGTGGAGGGAGCGTTCGGGACGAGTCCAGAATGCCCTCTTTCTTTATTTCTCTTGAGTTGTCAGAGGGTTTGGGAGCCGGACGGTACGACCGTCCACTTCCCGACACCGGACATAGATGAATTATCAGGGGTTGGCGCATGGCGGAAGAAACTCGCAAAACGTCTTATGTAGGATTGGCGCGTCAGTACCGCCCGCAGACCTTTGCCGACCTGGTGGGGCAGGATCAGGTCGCGGTCTCGCTGTCGCGGCAGATCGTCCAAGACAAGGTGGCTCAGGCCTATATCTTTTCGGGACCGCGTGGCGTGGGCAAGACCAGCACGGCGCGCATCCTGGCCAAGAGCCTCAATTGCCGCAACGGTATGTCGCCCAAGCCGTGCGGGGTGTGCGACCAGTGCGTGAGCATCACGAACGGTTCGAGCATGGACGTCATCGAGATTGACGGGGCGTCCAACAACAGCGTGGACAACATCCGCGAGCTGCAGGAAACGATCAACCAGAACCCCTTCTCGGCGCTCAAGAAGATCTACATCATTGACGAAGTTCACATGTTGAGCAAGGGGGCGTTCAACGCCCTCCTCAAGACGCTCGAGGAACCCCCTTCGTTCGTCATTTTCATCTTCGCCACCACGGAATTCGAGCGCATCCCCGAAACGATCAAGTCGCGCTGTCAGGCCTTCCAGTTCAGCCGCATTTCGCTCGACGACCTGATCAAGCGCCTCGATTATGTCGTCGAAGCCGAACACATCCTGATGGACCCAGGCGAAAAACGCAGCATTCTCGAAGCCATCGCCTATGCGGTGGACGGGGGGATGCGCGACGCCATGATGGCGCTCGATCAGCTGCGGGCGCTGGGCGACGGCCACCTGGTCCTGGACGATGTGGCGCGATTCCTGGGTGTGGTCGAGCACGACCAGCTGCTGCGTACGGTCGAGATGCTCCATCAGCGCGACACGCGGGGGCTGCTGGAACTGGTGGGCCAGTTGGTCGAGCGCGGACGGGACCTGGAGCGGTTTGTCAAGAATCTGCTCAGTTTTCTGCGCGACCTGATGATCCTGAAGTCGGGCGGGGGCGAGGATCTGGTGAGCCTGACGGGCGAAAAACTGGCGCGGGCGCGCAATCTGCTCTGGCAGACCGACGAGTTCGGGCGCCGCAGCGAGGTGCTCAACTACGCCGAACTGCTCAATTTCATCCAGGTTTTCATGTCCCTCGAGGCTCAGATCAAGGAAGCGGTTCAGGTTCGGATTCATATCGAATTTGCCTTTGTGAAGTTGACGGCGGTCGAGCCGGTGGTTTCAATCGCCCACCTGCTCGAGAATTTCGACCGTCTGACGTCCGTTGCCGGCCGTCCGCAGGTGTTTGCCGCGCCCGTAGCGCCTTCGCCTCAGGTTTCCCCGACACCGGTCGCCCCTCAGGCTCCGCCTCCCGCCTCATTCACTCCGTCCCCGGCGGCTCCTCCGCGGTCCCCGGTCTCGGCTCCCCCGGCGGGAACGCCGCCCCCCCCCAAGCCGGTCACACCCGACCTGTTTGGCCGGAGCGCGGCGCCGGAACAGCCAGTTGCGGCCGCGTCCCAGCAGATGGTGGACGCCTCCGGTTTGTGGCAGCAGGTGATGGCGCGTCGGCAGGATCTGGGCATGGGGTTTATCGCGCTGAGTGACAGCCGGTGCCTGGGACTGAACGGCGACGTGTTGTGCGTCGAAGTGCGCCGGTCGGTGGCATCGGCGGGTTTGCAGGACCCGGCCAAGAACGCGCGGCTGGAACAACTGGTTTCCCAGATTGCGGGTCGTCCGCTTCGGGTTTCGATCCGACTGGTTGAGTCGGCGCCTCCGCCTCCGGCGGGACAACCGCCGGTTTCGCGCCAGCCCGTGGCGCCCCCAGTACCGGTTCAGAACTTCCGAGTCGCCGAGTCGGCGCCGGTGTTCAACGAACCGGGGTACCTGCCCGGCGAGGAAGAGCCCCCCTCGCTGGAGGAAACGTACCGGCTCTTCCGCGAGCAGCAGGGGAATGGCAACGCCCGGGCGGCCTTGCGCAACGACCCGGCGTTCCGAGAGAAGGTGGAAATGGTGCAGCGGTTCTTCAGCGGCCGCCTGTTCGACCCGGCGGGGCGGGAAATCGTGCTGGAGTAAACGACCCGGTGGGCTGAAGGCGGAAAACAGGCCCTCCTGTGGCCCCCCGAAAGAGAGATCGGACTTCTGGTTGACGGCAAAGAGCCAAAGACACGTCTGGAACAGGCCGGGGAGCGGGTTCGGTCCGCTTCGATGGCGTACCTGATCCCCGCGATGCTGGCGGTGGGACCGCTGGTGGGGTATGTTCTGGGACGGTGGATCGGCGGGTTTTTCGACCAGTCGGAAGCGGGGGGAGTGGTGGGGTTGCTGGTGGGATTGGTCTCCGGAATTCGGGAAGTGGTGCGGCTGGTGCGCCGGATGGGGAAGGAATGAACGAAGAAAAAGCGCCACTCTCCTTTTATGAACGCGTGATGCGTGCCTCGATCTGGGTCGGGGGGCTGGGGGCGCTTTACGGGGCGGTTTATGTCGGTCCCCAACAGGCGCTGGTCTATCTGCTGTTCCTGGGGTGGATGCTGGTAAATCTGGCGTTATGGCGTCCCTTTTTGCGGGGAATGCTGCGTTCGGAACGCCGTGCGGGACAGGTACTTCCTCTCGGGATGTTGAAGATTGTCTGGTTATTTGTCCTGTTTTTGCTGGGTTATTTTTATATTGGAGCAACCGGCGCACAAAAAACTTCAAATTTTCTGGCTTTCTTGCTTGGCTTTAATACCCCTTTTCTGGTAGCCTTGCTCAAGGCTGGGGGACAATATCTGACCCGTAAGTCCGACACCTCCCTTTCGCGGGAGTGGCCCGATGTACTGGACTCCTCCGCGGAAAAGGGGAAGGGTACTACAGAAGAGTGAGTATTATGACTGAGTCCGAACTCTCCCCCACTTCTCCTCACGCAGAAACCCCCCATGAGGCCGGCTCGACTCCGGCCCACGAAGGTCCGGCGGCGCAAGGTCACGGCGGAGAAGAGGGGCACGCCGGCGAACCCGAACTCGAGAATTTCTGGAACCTTCTGGCCAAGAGTTCCCTGAATAAAGAAGGGACGTTCACGGGAAAAATCATCAAGCCGTTCGATCCCTACGTCGCCGACGAAAAGGCGGCCACCCTCCACAAGGTCAACCAGAACGTCTTCTTCGGTCTCGTTTCCGTGGCGCTGGTGTGGTTCCTGCTGTGGCGGGGGATGCGCAAGAACGCCATGATTCCCGGCCGCTTCCAGGGACTCATCGAGGTGCTGATTGACGGATTGTGCAATTTCTTCACGGGAATCCTGGGTGAAAAGCATGCGCGTCCCCATCTGTCCTTCCTGGTTTCCCTCTTTCTGTTCATCATGATCAACAACCTGTTGGGGCTGGTCCCGCTGATGAAGTCCTCGACCGGCATGTTCCAGACGAATATCGTGCTGGGCCTGTGCGTCTTTGTCTATGTGCAGTATCAGGGGTTGCGCCGCAATGGCCCCAAGAATTATGTGCTGCACCTGATGGGAAATCCGAAAGACCCGATCACGTGGTGTCTGGCGCCGTTTATGTTTCTGCTCGAGCTGCCGGCGGAGTTCATCAAGCCGCTGAGCCTTTCGCTGCGTCTTTTCGGGAATATCATGGGAGAAGACCTGCTGCTGGGGGTGTTCGTGATGCTGGGCATCATGCTCACGAAACTGCTCCTCCACCCGTTGGGGATTGTTGATCCGATCGTGGCGATCCCCCTGCACTTCCCCTTCCTGTTTCTGGCGACGCTCACCAGCGTGATTCAGGCGCTGATCTTTTCCCTGTTGTCGTGTGTGTACATCCTGTTGATGCTGCCGCATGACGAGCACGAACATTGAGACAAGGGTTTTTCTTGCCGGTTTGCGCGTTCCGGTTGAGAGCGGCGATTCCTGAGAAAGTCGCGGCCAGAGAAAAAACGATCGCATCATCAAGCAAAAGAAGAGAGGAACACAGAAGATGAATCCGGAATTGGGAACTGCTTTAGCGAAGTTGGCGTATCCGATCGGGCTGGGACTGGCCGCGTTGGGCTCGGGCATCGGTCTGGGCACGGCGGTGGGTGGCGCCATGCAGGCCATGGGGCGTCAGCCCGAGGCCTCGGGCAAGATTCAGACGGCCATGATCATCGGTTGCGCGTTCATCGAAGCGTTGACGATCTACGCCTTGATCTCCGTGTTCCTGGTGGGCCAGGCCAAGTAATTCTCCGGTCTCGCGCATCGGTCCGCCGCAGGCCGCAGGCCGGATAGCTTCTGACCGGGAAGGGCGCACAGGCCCTTCCCGGTTGGCTGAAACGGCTTGCTGGAACCGACACGGGGGAAACCGTCGGGATCGAGCGCCAGACCCGGAATCGAATGTTCACCCCTCCCGCTTCCCGCGGGTCAGGGCCAACGGACGGATCCGGGGTGGGGGAGAAAAGAGGGAACCATGAAAGAATTACTGCCTGTCGTATTTACCCACTTTATCGCCTTCATGCTGTTCCTGTGGGTGATCAAAACGTTTGCCGTCGGCCCGGTGCTCAACCTGCTCGACCAGCGGCGCAAGCAGATCGCGGATCAGTACGACGACATCGCGGCGAAGAACAAACGCGTGGACGGCCTGCGCGAGGAGTATGAAGATCACCTGCGCGAGATCGAAGAAGAAGCGCGCAAGCGGGTGCAGGAAGAAGTGACGCGGGCGCGGCGGATCTCGGAAGAGATCGTCGAGGCGGCGCGCGCCGAGGCGGCGCAATTCATCGAGAAGGCGCGCCAGAACACCCAACTTCAGGTCGAGCAGGCCCGCGCGGAACTCAAGGACGAGGTGGTCAACCTGACGCTGGCCGCCACCGAGCGTCTCCTGCGCGAGAAACTCGACGACACCCGGCACCGCCAGCTGGTGGGCACTTTCCTGGACGAACTGAAACAGAGAAACTAAGCCATGCGTGAGCAAGATCTGCCCATCCTCGAAGTCTATGCCGAAGCGCTTCACGAGTCGGCCCGTGCGGCTCAGTCGCTCGACGCCGTTTTCGACCAGGCGCAGCAACTCGGCCCGATCCTGCGCGAGAATCCCGCCCTGTTGCGGTTTCTCGAAAAGCCGGCCATCGAGACAAGCGCCAAGAAGCAACTCCTCAAGACGGCCTTCGGCGGCCGAATTCAGCCCCTTATGCTCAATCTGGCCCTGATGCTCACGGACAAGTACCGCGGCGGGCTCTGGCTGGGCGTACTCGACCAGTTTATCCACAGGGTCGAGCGCGAGCGGGGCATTTTCGCCGCCAGCGTCCAGTCGGCGCACGTGCTCGACGCGCAGGAACGGGCGCAGGTCAAGGCCCGCCTCGAAGCGTTCACCGGCAAACAATTGCGAATCGAATACGAAGAAAATCCCAGCCTGATCGGCGGAGTGCTGTTCCGTTACGGCGACACGCTGATTGATCACTCGTTGCGCGGAGCGCTACAGAAAATCCGCGCCAGGCTGGAAGCGGCACCCATAGCCTGAGGCGCCCCCCGGGGCGCCTACTCCATTCGGGAGAGTACACGCGACATGCCATTGCGAGCAGAAGAAATCACCAGCATTTTAAGCAAGGAACTCCAGAGTTACGAGTCCAAACTCGAGGTCGAGGACGTCGGCACGGTCCTCAAGGTCGGCGACGGCATCGCGACGGTCTATGGCTTGCTCAACGCCATGGCCGGCGAGTTGCTGGAATTCCCCGGCGGCCTGATGGGGATGGTACTCAACCTCGAGGAGAGTTCCGTCGGTGTGGCCATTTTCGGCGACGACTCGGGGATCAAGGAAGGCGACCTGGTCAAGCGTACCGGGAATGTGGCCTCGATCCCCGTCAGCCGCTCGATGCTGGGCCGCATTGTCACCCCCCTCGGTGAGCCGATTGACGGCAAGGGGCCCATCACCGGCACGACGCGTATGCCCATTGAGGCGATCGCCCCAAACGTGCTGGCGCGCCAGCCCGTCCGCGAACCGCTCATGACGGGTATCAAGGCCATTGACTCGATGATTCCGATCGGGCGCGGTCAGCGCGAGCTGATCATCGGCGACCGTCAGACGGGGAAAACGGCCATCGCCATCGACGCGATCATCAACCAGAAGGGCAAGGGTGTGATCTGTGTCTATGTGGCCGTGGGCCAGAAGATGTCGGGGGTGGTGCGTATCGCCAACACGCTCGAACGCAACGGCGCACTCGAACACACGGTGATCGTGGTGGCGTCGGCGAATGAAGCGGCGGCGTTCCAGTACATCGCCCCCTACGCCGGGTGCGCGGTGGGCGAGTACTTCCGCGACCGCGGCGAGCATGCGCTGTGCGTGTACGACGACTTGTCCAAGCAGGCGGTGGCCTACCGCCAGATGTCCCTGCTGCTTCGGCGTCCGCCAGGCCGCGAAGCGTACCCGGGCGACGTGTTCTACCTGCACTCGCGCCTCCTCGAACGCGCGGCGCGTCTGCACAACGATCTGGGCGGCGGTTCGCTGACGGCCCTGCCGATCATCGAAACGCAGGCGGGCGACGTGTCGGCCTACATCCCGACGAACGTGATCTCGATCACCGACGGTCAGATCTTCCTGGAACCGGACCTCTTCTATCAGGGGATCCGGCCCGCCGTGAACGCCGGTATCTCGGTGTCGCGTGTGGGTGGTAACGCCCAGACGAAGGCCATGAAGAAGGTGGGCGGCCAGCTGCGTATCGCCATGGCGCAGTACCGCGAACTGGCAGCCTTCGCGCAGTTCGGTTCCGACCTGGACGCCGCGACTCAGGCCCAGTTGACCCGAGGCGAGCGACTCGTCGAGGTGCTCAAGCAGCCCCAGTACGAGCCGATGTCGTTGCCGCATCAGGTCTTGCAGCTCTTCGCGGGCGCCAAGGGCCTGCTCGACAGTCTGCCCAGCGAGCGCGTGATTGACTTCTGCGGCAAGCTCATCAAGTTTGCCGAGAAGGAAGGGTCCGACCTGCTGCACGAGATCGAGACGGCCAAGGACATCAGCGCCGATCTGGACAAGAAACTCTATGCCCTGATCGAACGGTTCAAAGTGGGTTATATGAACGAGTTGGAGAAGGAAAAACCCTCGAGCTCGGTGGACCTGGGTAACAATTCTGAATCTGCGACGGAATAGTCAGCCATGCCGGAATCTTTGAAAGCACTGCGGCGGCGCCTGCGCAGCATCCACAACACGCAACAGGTGACAGGGGCCATGGAAATGGTCTCGGCCGCCAAACTGCGCCGGGCGCAAGGCGCCTTGCAGGCCGCGCGACCCTACATCAGGAAACTGGAACAACTGCTGGGGTATCTGGCGCCGTCGGCCGAGGCGGCCGGACATCCCCTCTTCACCCAGCGGCGGGTGCATCGGTCCACGCTGGTGCTCCTCACGGCCGATCGCGGGTTGTGCGGCAGTTACAATAGCAACCTGATCCGCATCGCGGAGCACCACCTGAAAGAACACCGCCTCGGTTCGATGGAACTGGTCTGTGTCGGGCGCAACGGCGCCAATTACTTCGGGCGCCGCAACTGGCCCATTGCGGCCACCTACCCCGATTTCGGGGGAGTGCTCGACCGCGAAAAGTCCGACGGGATCGCGCAGACGCTTCTCAAGCGTTATACCGAGGGTGAGACGGACGAGATCTACTTCCTCTACAGCACGTTCATTTCGACCTCGCAGTCTCGGCCCACGTACGAAAAGTATCTCGATCTGGACCTTTCGACCCTGTTGCGCAACGCCCCGCCCGAGGAGCGGAAAGGGTACGATTACCTCTTCGAGCCGGATCGCGACCGCGTCTTCGAGTCGTTGTTGCCCATGTACCTGCGCTCGAAGGTCTATATCACCCTGGCCGAGTCGTTCACGTCCGAGCACAGTGCCCGGATGCTGGCCATGAACAACGCCACCAAGAACTGCGAAGAACTGATCAGCACCCTGACCCTGCGCCTCAACAAGGCGCGTCAGACCTCGATCAC
>DAOPYU010000149.1:0-9768 GCA_035353095.1 Candidatus Sumerlaeota bacterium
GGGACTCCTGGGGGGGGGGGACGGAAAGATCCGGAACGAACGCGGAAGAGGTGGCGGGTTGGAGTCGGATCAGGTAGCCGATCATTCGAGCGGTTCGATCGTTCAAGGGGGTCAGGGATAGACGCCAAGGGGCAAAGGTTGGGGCTAGGTGGATCGTCTGTGGATCTTCGATGGTCTGGCGTGTCTGGGCCACGGTGGCCTTCAAGTTTTCGATGCGATCCAGCAGGTTCCGGGGAAAGGTTTCCTGACTGGAGGCGCCCGTCAGGGGGGCTCTCTCCTTGCGCTGGAGCGCCAGAAAGAATTCCGGATTAGTGGCGAGGATTTCGTTCCTGACCGTTGTGATACAGGCGGGACCGGGCAGCGCATTCAGCAGGGACTCGAACCAGAGCCGGTTTTCGCCCGCTTCGCGTTGCAGGTTGGCGACCCTGGAATTCAGGTGCGCGCACTCGCGATAATAGGAGGTCAGGGCATTCGTCAGGTTCCGGCAGGTGGTCTGGATGGAGCGTCCCTGAAGTTGGAAGGAGAGGGGTGTTTCCAGACCGGGATCGGAGGTCTCGGGTCGGGAGGAGGGGGCCCAGAGGGCGAGGGTCTGTAACAGATGGTCTTCCTGAATGGGTTTGGTCAGGAAGGCGTCGGCTCCGCATTCCAGGATGGGAACGATCTCGGCAGGGTCTTGGGTAGCGGTCATCAGCACGACCCGGATGTTTCGCCAGTCGGGATGGGCGCGCAGGCGTTTGCACAGATCGAAGCCGTTCATTTCGGGCATGAAAATGTCGCACAGGACGAGCCAGGGAAGGGCGGCGTGGGATTGGATATTTTCGAGGGCGGCGTGGCCATGTTCGGCCAGACGCACGGTGTAGTGGCGCTCTTCCAGCAGGAATTGCAGCATTCGGGCCTGTGTCTTGCTGTCTTCCACAATGAGGATGTCGGGTTGGATTACCGGGTCCATTTTGTTTGCGCCTGTCTGAGGTAAGTGGTCAGGTAGTTGGCCATGCGGTACAGGGGGAGGACGCTGTGGGCGGCCCCGCAGCGGATGGCCTCGCGGGGCATTCCGAACAGAAGGGCGGTTTCTTCCGACTCGGCGATGGTTTCGCCTCCCGCGTCGCGGATTTCCTTGAGCGCCCGGGCGCCGTCGTCGCCCATGCCGGTGAGCAGAATCGCGATGCTGGCGGCTCCCAGATTGCGCGCAACGGACTGGAACAGATGGGTGACGGCGGGGCGGACGTTGTGCAGAGAGGGGGTATTGGATTGGGTGATCCGCAGGTTGCGGTCCACGCCGGTGTGGACGCCGTCGGGGGCGAAGTAAATGACTCCGGGCTGACAGACTTCGCCCGGGGTGGCGATTTTCACCCGCAGGGGAGTCAACGGGCCGAGCCAGTTGACCATTCCTTCGAGAAAACCGGGGGAGATATGCTGGACTACGACCAGGGGGAGGGGAAAGTCGGCCGGCAGGTCGGCAAACAGTTGGGCCAGCGCTTTCGGTCCTCCGGTGGAGGTCCCGATCGCGACAAGACGGGGACACACCCGGGCGGGGGCGCCGGAGATTTCCGGCTGCGGGAGGGGGATCGGCTTCCGGGGTATTTCCCGCATGATGGTCGGGTGAGGGTCGCGGATTCTGCTGACCGCCTTGAGGGTCGCGAGGAGAGTGTTCCACTCCCCTTTGCCGTCGCCCGAGAGGGTCGGCTTGGCGAGCAGGGCGATGGCTCCCGCGGCCAGCGCCTCGAAATTCTGGACGGAATTCTGCGGGTCGTAGAGCGAACTGATGATGACGATCGGAGTGGGGGTCTCGCTCATGATGCGGCGGGTGGCCTCGAGTCCGTCGAGGCCGGGCATGACCACGTCCATGGCGATGACATCGGGCTTGACCTCGCGCGTCAGGTGGACCGCTTCGAGGCCGTTGGTGGCTTCTCCGGCCAGTACGAGCGTGGGGTCGGTCGCGATGATGTGTTTGAGCATCTCGCGCACCGGTTTCGAGTCGTCGGCTATGAGGATGGAGATCGGTCTGGGCATCGCCGGGTCTCTCTCAGATCAATTTACGCAGGGTTTCGATCAGGTTGGTCTGGTCGAAACTGCTTTTGACGATGTAGGCATCGGCGCCTGCTTCGAGGCCGCGCCGGCGTTGTTCTTCCTTGTCGAGCGAAGTGACGAGAAGAATGGGCAGTTCACCGAACCGTTCCGTGGCGCGGAGGCGCTCGGTGAGGACGAAACCGTCCATCCGGGGCATTTCGACGTCGGAAACGACGGCATCCACCGGCGTCTCACGCAGGAATTTCAGGGCTTCCTCGCCATCCACGGCGGTGTGGACGTTGAATCCAGAGGTCTTGAGGATGTTTTTCAGCAGGGTGCGCGAGGTCAGGGAGTCCTCGACCACGAGGACGCTCTTGCGGGTATGGGGTTCGATGAGGCGTTGCCGGTGAACGCTTCCCTTCAGTTCGAGGGCGGAGCGCACCAGGTCGGCGGGATGGAGAACCGGCACCAGTTCGCCGGACCCGAGCATGGCCAGACCGGCGACGTTGCGGACCCGTTGCAGCTGTGGTCCCATGCTTTTCAGGACAATATCGAGTTGCCGACCGAGGGCGTCCACCAGAAAGGCCGCTTGTCGCCCCCCGGCGGAGAGGATCAGGACCGGTCGCCGCTGGCTTGCGAAATCCGCGGGCGGGGTCGCGGGGGCGGGCGGCGCTTCGAGTTCCAGGACATCGGCCAGCAGAACCAGGGGCGTGGGGCGGTTGCCGATGGTGAGGGCCAGATTCCCGCCCACGGTCCGGGTTTCCGCCGGGTTGACCAGCCGGGCGGTCTCGATGTTGTGACGGGGAATCACGAACGGGCGGGCGCCCACCTGAACCACCAGGCCGACAAAAGAGGAGACGGCGGCCGGGACGACAATCCGAAATGTTGCGCCCTGGCCCGGCTGGGACTGGATCGTGACATTTCCCCCGAGGCTCTCGGCTGCGGCGCGTACGATCCCCATTCCCAGGCCACGCCCGGAAATATCGGTGATCAGGGGAGCCGTACTCAGGTCGGATTCAAACAACAGGTCGGTGAGATCCTCATGGGTCAGGGTGGCGCTGTCCTCTTCGTGAACCAGGTGGCGCTTGATGGCCTTGTCGCGAATGGCGTCCCAGTCTATCCCCTTCCCGTCATCCCGCACGGAAATGCAGATTTGATTCCGCTCCATGGGGGTTGCGGCCACCCAGACGCACCCCTGCCGGTTTTTTCCGGCGCGTTCGCGTTCGGCGGGAGATTCAATGCCGTGATCCAGGCTGTTGCGCAACAGGTGCAGCAGGGGGGTCCGCAGGGTTTCGAGGACCCGGCGGTCCACGGCGACATCGCCCCCCGCCAGTTCGACGACGGCTTTCTTGCCGAGTTGGGTGGCCAGGTCGCGGACCGTTCGGGGGAGGGTGTTCAGCAGGGACGCGCAGGGGAGCAGCATGACCTGCTTGAGTTCCTCCTGGAGCGCGGAAGTCATTTTGTTCAGGTCGCGCAGGCTTTGCCGGGAGAATTCCCGCATGGCCCGCAACCGGGTCTCGAAGAGGGGCAGGCTGTCCTCGTATTCGGGAGGAAGCGCCGCCGCTTCCCGGGCCGGGAGGCGCGATTCGGGGGGGCGAACGGGCAGGACGCGTATCCCCATCTGTTCCTTGAGCCGCCGGTGGTGGCGCAGGTCTTCGGTCAGTTCCCGGATCTTCTCGTCCAGGTGAATGTAGGCGGTCTTGGCGCTGACCAGTTCCTGGGTGACCCGGTCGAGACTTTCGAGGCGGTTCCAGCGGATGCGGACGGTCTCCACCGAAGGTGCGGATTCGGCGGCCAGGCCGGTAGAAAGGCTGGGAGAGGCGGAATCGTCGGATACCGGGCCGACTTCTGCCGGGGGCGAGAGGTCCGGGGTGGGGTGAGAAGAAGCGCCACGGAAGGCCGGTCGCGGTTCCTGGAGAGCATCTGTTGTGTCCAGATGCCGGGCGGTCATTTGAACCAGCCGGGCGACAAGCGGCTCGACGGAACGGGACGGGAGGGCCGCCTGGGTTTCGGTCTCGGGGGAGAGGTGCCCTTTCAGGTAATCCAGCGTTTCCAGGATCAGGCTGGAGGTCGCGTGTGTGAGGCGGGATTCCTTTTCCCGAATGGCCGACAGGAGGGATTCGGCCGCCTGACAGAGGTCCTGAATGTCGAACAGTTCCACCGTGCGGGCGGCGCCCTTGAGGCTGTGGAACTCCCGGTACAGGGTGTGGAGGTCCTGGGCGCGTGTTTCGGGCGCCTGCGACGGGTCGTCCAGCGAGGTTTCCAGACGCACCATCAGGCGGTTCATTTCCGCAAGGCGCTCACGTGCCTCCTCGCAGAAGGAGTCCCACAACATGCGGAAGAGTTTGCTGGTGTCTCCGTTCATGAAGCGGTTTCCGCCTGTGCCTCAGAGTTTGAACCGCTGGACCAGGCGCATGAGATCCTGGCCGAGGTTTTTCATGCTGCTGCTGGTTTCATCGAGCTGGCGGGCACTTTCCTTATTCTGCTGGCTGGTGGTGCGGATGCTCTCCATGGCCTGGGTCACCTGCTCGATGCCTTTGAGCTGCTCGCGGGCCGAACTGGCGATGGTGTCGGCCGAGCGCGAGGAATTGCTGACGCTGGAGGCCAGGTCGAGGATGACCTTGCTGACGGTTTCGGCCTGTTGCTCGCCCTTGGCGACGGCCTTCGAGCCTTCTTCGGTGGCCATGACGGTGGCCGCGGTGGCTTTCTGGATGTCGTCGAGGATGGCTTTGATCTCCTTGGTGGCCTGCTTGGACTGCTCGGCGAGGTTGCGGATTTCTTCGGCCAGCACGGCAAAACCTTTGCCTTCTTCGCCCGCCTTGGCCGCCTCGATGGAGGCGTTGACCGCCAGGATGTTCGACTGGTCGGCAATGTCGTTGACGACCGAGATGATCTCGCCGATCTTCTGGCTCTTTTCGCTGAGTTGGACGGTGTGCTGGGCGATGAAATCCATCCGGCTGCTGATGAGTTTGATGGCGTCGGAGATGTCCTTGACGCGGTCACGGCTCTGGTTGGCCATGGCGCCGCCCTGGCGCGCGTTTTCCGCCACACTCGAAGCGTTGTTACTCATGATGCTGGCGGTCTGGCGCACTTCCTCCATGGTGGCGGTCGTTTCGCTGATGGTGGCGGCCGATTCGGTGGTACTGGCGGAAAGCTGGGTGGCCGACGCGGCGGTTTCGGCCGAGGAGGCGGCCAGGGTCGTGGCGCCATTGGCGATATTGCCCGCCAGGTCGCGCAGGTTCCGGATCATGGCGTAGAGGGTGTTGCCGATGATATCGCTCGGCGAGGTGGGCGAGATGGAGGCGTTGAGCTGGCCTTCCGAAATCTTCTGGAGGGTTTGCGCCATGTCGAGCAGTCGCGCGTGCATGTGCGAGAAACTGCGATAGAGCCCCCCGATTTCATCCGCGCGTTCGAAGTCCACGCGCCACTGTTTCAGTTCCCCGGCGGCGATTTCATCGGCGACGCTGACCAGCGAGTGAAGCGGAGGCACAACGGAGCGGACAATGGCCTGGCTCAGGACGAGACCGATGATCAGGGTGGTGATGAAGAGCCCGAGCATCATGTATTGTGTCCGCGTCATGAATTCTTTCATGCGGTTGTTGAGGGTGTCGATTCTGTCCTCCACGGGTTTCTGAATCAGATTCACGCAGGTGACAAAATCTTCCGCCTGCGGCAACAGGGTTTTGAGATACTGTTGCCGGATGTCGGTCCCTCCCGGGTTGGTTTTTTCGGTCTCGATGGCGGATTTCATCGTCGCGAATGTCGAGTGGAGGGCCGTATGACTTTTTTCGAGGTTGTTCAGGAGATCTTTTTCCTCCGGGAACATTTTCTCGAAATTTGCCCGGTCGGAGCTGTCGAGCCACTCGGAGAAATCGCATTTCTCGGGGTCCGATTCGACAGAACAGGTGGCGAGGGAATCCTGAAAAACGGAAGAACCGATCGCCGTCAACCATTCATAATGGGTGACTTTGGTCTGCATGAGAGTTTTCCGGAACGCATAAACATCGTCTTGCTGTGTTTCATCTTTCCACAGGCTGCTTCGGTTGGTGAACGAAAAAACCGCGATCGTGGCGATGATGGCGAGAATGGCGCCAAATCCCAGGGACAGTTTGGCTCGGATCTTCAGGTTGTTCCACACAGTCACGATTGTGTCCTCCGTTTCCGGTTTAATCGCTCACTTTCAGGGTCGGCTCACTGAGCAGAGTGGCGGCATTCAGGATGGTCATGGGTTCGGGAGTCAGGCCCATCACATAAGGGGCCAGGGCTGCCGGTACGGCCTCGTTGCGCGAGGTCAGGTGTTCCTCCGTTACGTGGTTCACCACTCCGACACGGTCCACGGCCAGGGCCAGTTCCATGCCTTCGTGGCGGAGTACCACCAGCGGGGTGTATTTGTCCTTCGGGGTGACATGGGGAACCGTTCCCGGCAAAAAGCCGCCGAGATCCAGGACCGACAGAATGCGCCCGCGTCGGCTGACGACCCCCAGAATGAAAGGGGGCGTACAGGGAATCGGCAGAATGGCGCCCGCCAGAAAGAATTCCTGGACGAAACGGGTCTCGATGGCGTACTTCTCACTCCCCAGAAAAAATTCCACTACCTCATGGCCGGCCTTATTGGCCGTCCGCTCGATCGGTTTCTCGGCCAGAACGCGCGCCCGGGCGCGCAGGATGCGCTCCTGACGGGAGGCTTCCCCGTGGGGGAAAAGAGGGGGGTCGGAAACTGGACTCATGGCAGAACCTCGAGCGATGTCTGGCCGTTCAGGGCGCTTCGAATCATCTCAGCCAGTTGGAAGGCGTTCAGGCCGTCTCCATACGGGACTCCCTCGTCGGGCTCGTGCCCGTCGAGCAGTTCCAGCGCCCACTGGAACCATTTGTTTTGACGGGGCAACTCCTGGACCGTCAGAAAACCGAGATGCACGTGCGCCATGACGTTGTCCGGGTCCAGATAGAGGACACTCCGAAATGCGCGCCGCGCCGCGACCAGATCCCCTTTCTCCTGTTCGACGATTCCGAGCAGGAGCGAGGTCTCCACGGGCCGGGGATTGTCGCGAATGGCTGCCTTGCACCAGTTGCGGGCGTAATCCAACCGGCCCTGATCGGCGTGTTTCCGGGCGAGGGAACAGGCGAGTTCCTCCGTGACTCCCTCCTCGGGGGGAGTACTTGGGATTTCTGGATCGGAAAAGGAAGCCGCCGGTTCCGCATCCAGGAAGGGATCCAGAATGGGACTCCAGGCGGAATCCGGGGCGCGAGAGGGAAAAGGCTCGAATTCCGCCGATTCCGAAGGATCCATGAAATACGGGGGAAAGGAGTCCGCAGGCGCCGTTTGGGGGGGAATTTCCGGGACTTCTCTGTCCGATGGGGCGTTTGCCTGGCGCTTGGAAAAGACCGGCAGATGCCCCTCGCGCTGAACGGAAAAGATGCCCGATTGCTCGACCATGCGGATCTCCGTGGTTGAGGTGATGAAGAAACCGTGCGGACGGAGGCTTTGTTCAAAAACGCTGAGGGCGTGCTGGACGGAGTGGGAGGCAAAATAGAGGAAGACATTCCGGCACAGGATCAGGTCGAATTCGCCCGGACTGGGACTCGAGACCAGATTGTGGGTTTCAAAACGCACAATGTCCCGGGCGGTGTCGAACAGGCGGTAGTGGCCGGGGCGGACTTCCTTGAAACAGTCCTTGCGGATCTGAGGGTCGAGGCCGCGAAAGGCCCAGGCGCTGTAACAGGCTTTGCGGGCGATTTCGAGGGAGTGGGGGTTGATGTCGGTCCCCAGAATTTCGACTTCGCTGTCTTGGAGGCCGGGAGCGATCCGGCGCAACAGAATGGCCAGGGTATAGGGCTCTTCGCCGGTCGAGCACCCGGCGCTCCAGATGCGCAGGGTGCGGCCCTGCTGCACCCTGCTCGCCAGAAGCCCGGGCAGAACCCGGTGTTCCAGAAGTTGCAGAGTCTCGGGTTCGCGGAAAAAGTAGGTCTCGCCGATGGTGAAGTACGAGGCGAAGAGCGCGAGTTCCTCGTGGGAGAAAGGGTGGGTGAGAAACCACTGGGTGAAGACGTCCAGATCGGGGTACCCCAGCGCGGTGGCGGCTTGCGCAAAAGCATTCTTCAGGTCGGAGAGCCGATTATGGGAAAAGTGCAGTCCGAGGAGCCGGTCCATGCGCGCGGCAATCGTGGGTAACTGGTCCAGAAAGAAGCCCTGTGATTCTTTTCCGGAGGAGGTCATGGGGTCATTCTCCCTCCGGGAGGACGAGGGAGAAGTCCTCCGGTGTCATTCGCCGGTGTTCATTCTGGAGAAAGTCCGGATCGAGCACCGCGACGACCTCCGCACCCACGTGGGCTACGCCACACAGATCTTCCAGGCCGGGCCACACGCAGTCCGGCTCGACACATTCGAGAGATCCCGCCGTCCATACGCCGTGTACCTCGTCCGCCCAGAGAGCCAGGCGGCGGTCCCCCAGCCGGCAGAGAATCAACGGGTCCGAGAGGGTGAGGGCACGGTTTTCCAGTCCGAATCGCTGGCGGAGGTTGAGGACTGGGATGCTGTCCCCGTGAAGGTTGAACACGCCCAGGAGCCCCTCGGGCGGGTCGGGCAGGGAGGTGATGTAAGGGGTCAGGACCACCCGCTCGACGCATCCGACGGACAGGCCGTAGAGTCGCTCGGCGACGGAGAAGACCAGATACGGGTTCAAATCAGTGCGCATGTTGCCTGCCGGAAACGAGGGGGTCTGTGAGGGCGATGGCATCGCTTTCCCTCCTCTTTTTCCCACGGGTGTGGGGCTGGAGAGTGGAACGACACCAGATGACAAAAGCAGAAATCAATCAATTCCCCGTGTCCAGGCCGGCATCCTCGGGGAAAGGGGTTGAAACCATCTGGGACTCCCCCTTGAAGACGACACGAACCCACCCGGAATTCGCCTCACGAATCGGATATATTCTGAGGGAACAGGCAATCTCAGGTCAAGCAATTTGGTAATAATCAGACAGGGGGTCAGGCCGACAGGGCGCCGCTGAACTCGAGGTCTTCATCCTCGTCGGCAGAGGAAGCGGCTCGCTCTCCCACGGTTTCGACGCCGAGTCCCCGCAGGGACAGTTGCCGCACGCGCGGGGCGATGGCGCTGGCCCACTCCAGAAGGGTGGCCGGTTCGTGCGGCAAAGCGGAAAGCCGTTCCTGATCGCCAAACCATTCAGCCTGAAGAGGACGGTACTGCTGGAGCACATAGTGGCGCGCCCCGGCGATCCATTCCGACATTTCCCGCAGGTCGTCTCCGTCGAGTTCCGGCGCGACGGTCGTGCGGAATTCGTACCGGACATCGCTCTCCAGAAGCAGACGGATGCTGCGGTCTATCAGATCCACGTCCGCGTTGCGTCCGCACAATTGGCGGTATTTGGCGCGCGAGGCTTTCAGGTCCATTGCCACATAGTCGAGCAACCGACTCTGCAGGAGTTCCTGCAGGACGTCGGGACGCAGGCCGTTGGTGTCGAGTTTGACGGGGAATCCCAGTTCCCGCACATCGAGAATAAAACGCTCGAGGTCGGGCTGGAGGGTCGGTTCCCCGCCGCTGATCACGACCCCGTCGAGGAAGCCGCGACGGCGCGCCAGAACCGCCAGGACGGCCTGGGGATCCTGTTCATCCTGCAGGGCGTTTTCTTCGAGCAGGAAGCGATTGTGGCAGTAATAGCAGTCGAGGTTACACCCGGGGGTGAAAATGACTGCGGCCATCTTGCCCGGGTAATCTACCATCGAGCATTTGCGAAGACCGGCGATTTTCA
>DAOPYU010000150.1:0-9736 GCA_035353095.1 Candidatus Sumerlaeota bacterium
GACTCGATCAGGCCGTCGGGGATTTCCACGAGGATCTGTCCGGCCTCGAGGTCCACTGTGCGGACAAACGCCTGGACCATCGGGATGCGGAACAGAGGCGCGCCCGGTTCGGCAGGGCGCACCACCAGTTGCTCGTGCGCGGGGTTTTCCTCGATCCGCTCGATCACCCCCAGCAACGCACCCTGGACCGTCACCACCCGCAACCCTTCGAGCTGGTGGTGGTAGTAGGAATCCGGCTCTCCCGCGGGCAACTGCTCGACGGGCAGACCGAACAGGCAGTCCCGATAACGCTCCGCCGCTTCCACGCTGTCCACCCCTTCGAGAAACACCAGGGCATACCCGGCATGGAACCGCACGCTTTCGATCCGGACCGGCTCGGGAGCGCGCAGGGGAGCCTTTCCCGCCACGGGCGTGACGGGTGCTGACGGTTTTGAAGAATCGGGAGAAGGGACAGGCGCCGCCGGACGCCGGACCGCCGAAAGACCGGCGGGGAGATCCTTCCAGGCAAGGATCTCCCCACTTTCCAGGCATTGACAGAAATGGTCCGGGCCCTCGCACAACAGGCTGACCTTGAGCTCGCCCCGAATCCCCCGCGGCTTGAGCGCCTTGCCAAAAGCCACAAGCGACTCGGGCGCCCACGGACCGGACCCAACAGGATTCCCGGAGCCCTGCGGAGACTCGGGCCGAGAGGTATTGCCACTGGATGACGAGTGGGCCATGATGTGCGCTTACTCGACGATCTGCAAGAGGGATTTCTTCTTCAGTTTGGTGGCGGCGGCGCTCAGCACCTTGCGCATGGCCTTGGCCGTCTGCCCCCCCTTGCCGATCACCTTGCCGATGTCGTCGGGCGCCACTTTCAACTCGATGATGATACTGCTTTCGCCTTCGATACAGTTCACTTCCACTTGCTCGGGATGATCTACGAGAGCTTCTGCAATGTGCCGGATGAGTGCTTCCATGGTGGGCGCTTCCTTCATGACAACTGTCCTCGCTTGCGTGCACAGAGTAGGAGATCGGGGCCGTGGAATCCCCACACGATTGCCACGGTCCGGTCTATGGTGCGGAGCGCTTTCCGATTCTCCGCGAATCGCCCCTCAAGGGGCGTGCGTTACCTCCGATGGCCGGGTCGGCGGGACGCGCGCTGACCTCAGGTGGTGAGGAAGTTCCCGCTCAACTGGCCGGAGCGTTGGCTTCCTTCTGGGCCTTCAGGGCTCGCTTTGCCTCGACGCGCCCGTCATGCCACTTCTTCATGATGCCCTTCTTGCGCATCAGCGAACGAACCGTGTCGCTGGGCGTAGCGCCGATGTTGAGCCAGTGCAGCGCGCGCTCTTCGCTGATCTCGAGTTTGGTCTCGGCCTTCAGGGGTTGATAGTGGCCGATGATCTCGACAAACCGGCCGTCGCGGGGCTTGCTCGCCTCTGCGACCACCAGACGGTAATAGGGGCTCTTGCGGCGCCCCACGCGGGTCAAACGAATTGCCAGTGCCATAATGTTGTGCTCCTCTTTCCTTTCTTTCACTCAGGTCGGTGCTGCTATTGAACTCCCGGGAGGCCGGAGCGCTGCCGGGCGATTGGAACCGCGGTCAGAGAGCCTCTAATCCACCTATCGGCTCTTTTTGCGCATTTGTTTACTCTGTTTTTTCTTTTTCCGCATTTCCGACTTACTCTGCGATTTCCCGGCGCCGTGGCCCAGTCCCAGCGGACCGCGGCCCCCCGCGGCGCCCGGCAAACCGCCTCCCGGCGGCATCGGCCCCTTCGGGCCGCCCACCAGGTGCTTCATCATCTTGCGCGCCATCTCAAACTCTTTGATCAGGTTGTTGACCGCCGCCACCCCCAACCCGCACCCCTTGCCGATACGCGCGCGGCGGCTGGCCGTCAGAATCGAGGGATTCTCGCGCTCCTCGATCGTCATGGAGTGGATGATCGCCTCGGTGTGGCGCATCTCCTTCTCCATCTCCCCCTCGTCAATCTGGTCCATCACCTGGCTCATGCCCGGGATGAACTTCATGATCTTCGACAGGGACCCCATCTTCTTGACTTGCTTCATCTGCTTCAGAAAGTCGTTGAAGGTGAAGGCTTCCTTGCGGATCTTGCGCCGCAGTTCCTCGGCATCCTCCTGATCGAACGCCTCCTGCGCCTTCTCCACCAGCGTCAGCACGTCGCCCATGCCCAGAATCCGCTGGGCCATGCGGTCCGGGTGGAACAACTCGAGGTCGTCGAGCTGCTCGCCCATGCCGGCAAAGAAAATCGGACGCCCCGTCACCGCGCGGATACTGAGCGCCGCGCCGCCGCGGGCGTCGCCGTCCAACTTCGTCAGGCAGACCCCGTCAATCCCCACGTGCGTGTGGAACTGCCCGGCCGAGTTCACTGCGTCCTGGCCAGTCATGGCGTCCGACACCAGGAACGTGAACCGGGGCTTGACCGCATCGCGCAGTCCCACCAACTCGTCCATCTTCATTTCGTCAATGTGCAGACGCCCGGCCGTGTCCAGGATAACCACGTTGTGCCCTTCGCGCTTCGCCTTGGCGATGGCCTCCTGAGCGATGGTCACCACGGGCGTCTCGGTTCCCATGTCGAAAACCGACACCCCCACCTGGGCGCCCACCGTGTGCAACTGCTTGATGGCCGCCGGACGGTAGATGTCGCACGCCACCAGGAGCGGTTTCCACCCCTCCTTGGCCAGACGCTTGGCCAGTTTCGCCGAAAACGTCGTCTTACCCGACCCCTGCAAACCCAGCAGCATGACCACGTTCAGACCCGACTTGTCGAGTTCGAAAGGCGCCACCCGCTCGCCCATCGTCTCGACCAGCTGGTCGTGGACAATCTTGATGAACTGCTGACCCGGGTTGATCCCGCGCAGCACTTCCTGCCCCAACGCCTGTTCGCGCGCCCGGCTGATGAAATCCTTCACCACCTTGAAATGCACGTCGGCCTCGAGCAGCGCCAGGCGCACCTCGCGCAGAGCATCCTGGATGTTCTTTTCCGTAATCGTCCCTTGCCCGCTCATATTGCGGACAACGTCCTGGAGTTTTTTCCCGAGGTTATCGAACATGATCCTGCTTCGCGTTCCTGCTCTACGATCTCATCTTAGCTGCGCTCGCCCACGAGGGCGATCAACTCACCGATTTCCCGACAAATCCACTCACTCACCGGCGGCTCGCACCGCTCGTTTACCTGCTGGCGCAGGCTCACCAGGCGCTCGGCGACCCCCGCGTTCAAAACGGACGCAGCAGCCGGAACGCTCCCGCCATTGTGACCCGACTCAGCCTTGGTTACCAGGCCCAGAACACGTTCCAACTCCGCCAGACTGAACAAGGCGTGCTTGACCGAGTCATGCACGGCCTGCCGGCTGATCTTGAACTCACGGGCGATGTCGCTGAACGACAGGTCTTCCTCGAAATGCAACCGCATGAAGACGCGCTGCCGTTCCGTGAGCAGTTCGCCATACGTGTCAAACAGAAGCCCCGCTTCGACGAGCTTTTCTTCCGGAGCCGCAAACCGCGTATTCGGTGTCAAGTCCTTCTGCATGAACCCGCTGGCCTTCTCGAACAAGATTCCCCTCCCGGTTTCCCGCACAAGTCCCGAACGACCTGCACCGGGTGCCCAGACTCTCCGGCTCCCTCCCGACAGGGGAAGTCACCCTACCGTAACCGTACAGGGGTGTCAAGTTTTTTTGCTCGGCAGACAAACTTATCTTTATCCCCTGAAAATACTGGAGATATTCAGGAAACAATCCCCGATTCCACCCGCTGGAACCCACCCGCCTCCACCCGGACCCGAACCTCGGCGAGACCCTTCAGGTCCAACAGCGCGGCAGGCGACTCCGAGGCCATCACCCAAGCCTGATCGAACGGGACCCCACAGTGGAGCGCCACATTCACCACCGCGCGATCCAGCGTCAGGGCCGATCCGGCCAGGTTGGGCTGGCCGGGCTTTGAAACACGCAACTCCTCTGAAACCAACACTTCTTCTCCGAGAAAAGTGTACCGTCCCGGTCCGACTTCGGCGGCGGCCATCGCGTCGGTGACCAGAATCGAACGCTCGGGCGTCTTGGCCCGGATGAAGTTTTTCAGCGTCGGGAACGGGATATGGTGACCGTCGGCGATGAAGGACGCCATCAGCCGATCGTCGGCCAGTTGCGTCTGGACGTAGTTGTCCAGACGCGGCAGAGTCTGGTGGGACCCGTTGCCCAGATGGGTCGAAAGGCGCGCCCCGGCCCGCGCGGCCCGGTCGAGCGCCTCGGCCCCGGCGGCGGTGTGCCCCAGCGCCACAATGATCCCCCGGGAAACCGCCCGGGCGATCAGGTCCGGAGCGCCGGGCAGTTCGGGCGCAAGCGTCAGCACCCCGATCCGCCCCCCGCTCGCCTCCCAGAGTTCGTCCAGCCAACGCGGTTCGTCGAGCGGTGTGCTGCAGTACTCCGCCGGGTGGGCGCCCCGCGGACCTTCCCCGGACGAAATGAACGGACCCTCGATGTGCAGACGGGGAAAAACGGCAGCCAGGACCGGATCGGTCTCGACAATCCGGGCATACCGGCGCACACGGTTCAGAAGGTCGGACCGGGAACAGGTAATCAGGGTCGGCAACGCCGCCACGACCCCACGCCGAGTCAGGGCCACCCGGACGCGGTGGAACACCTCGGGGGTCAGCGACTCGACCGGGCCGTTGAAATCCACCCCGGCGTATCCGTTCAGTTGCAGGTCCACCAGTCCGGGGCCGGTCCACTCGGCCGGAACCGGTTGCCGCGCCGCGTCAGAGGAAAAAGGGGATTCTGGCATGGTCTCTTTTCACTTTCTTTCAACCGGAAATCTGGTACTCTGTTTATCAGGTTTCAGATTGAAAAACCCTCTGCGTTCCGTCCAACGCTGGAGTGAAGGCACCGTAACACAAACCGCATCCCCACTCAAGGATACGATGGCCGGATGACGGAGGGGAAACCAGAAAAATTTCTTGAGCGAAAAGGCACAACATGTTCGGTCTGGCAGGAATTCGAAGAGGTCTTGTGACACTGGGGGTCGCGTATCTCTGTGCGAGTTATCTGATTGCGGCTTCCAATGAAGAGACTACAAGGAAGTTTGAGAAGGAGATCGAAGCCTGTGAGGTCACATCTATCCCGAAGGTGCTTCACGAATACTTGATCGAGTTTTTCGAAAAGCCTGATGATAGAGATGGGCAGGAAGCTGGATTTGTGTGGGCCGCTATGCGGGTTTATGAAAGGAAGATTGGAACACCCCTGACCGCACAGATCGTATTGGATGTCCTGAAAGAATTTGACGATGAGAAATCATTTACCGCGATATGCGTGGCTTGGGTTGGTAGCGAAGCATATAAAAAACTGAATGAATCCGAAAGGGACATCCTGTATTCCAGGATAGAGAAGGATTATCTGTTCCGAGAAATGAGTTTGTACTGTTATATATACGGCCCCTTGCAGACGTTGCGGAATGCGTTGTTGTTTGATCATGCAAAAAATGTGGAATTGATGGAAGAAATCAAGGGGAAGGGCGATAGTCCCGATGCCCTTCTGGCGCGAGCAAAGATAATAGAGAAGAGATCCCAGACGCTATCGGTGGAGATTGCCAGAACAATAAAGCGCGCCAGAAATCAAAGAAAAAGTGATGATCCTGACGCGAAGCTATACATGATAAGTATATCTATTCTTGGAAAAATATCCGGTTATAATATTGATGTATGCAATTTGTACATCCAAGCTTTAGAAGAGGGTTGTAAGGATACAACTCTTTCTATCGACTACCGCTCTAAGCTTGTATCATATCTTCTGAATTCAGACAAAGGGCTAGAGTCTTCTCTTAGTATCAAGGTTCCCATGTTCAACACTCCGGAGCACCGGAAAATGGTCAAACAATTGGCCGATGAAGAGCAAGACCCAAGGACCAAGAAAGTATTCGAGCTTCGGTTGGAACAAGCCGAAAAGGATGCTTTGAAGTAAACAGAAGGCGGGAAACCCAGAAAGCGGTAACACAACAATAAGGAGGCGGCACATCATGTTGTGGATGATCGAGAATCGGAACTGGAAAGGCGCGGGACTGGCGATTCTGATTCTGGTGGGACTTTCTCTGGGGGTTCGAGGAGAAGGGTACCGCACGAAGATCGAGGACAGCGGGCGGCAGTACGCAGTGTGTGTTGTGAAGGGGACGCCTTACGAAATGGGGCGCTCACTCGGCGAGTTGATGAAACCGGAAGCGACGGAAGTGACGACCCGCATCCTGGGTGCGGTTCAGGCCGACGGCAACGCCGAATTCTCGAACGAGGCACTGGATCGGGTCTGGAAGACGTGCGAACCGCACATCAGCCAGGACTTTCAGGAAGAAATGCGCGGCCTGGCCGATGGAAGCGGCCTCCCGCTCGATCTCCTCAAACGGGTCCACATGATCCCGCTGGTGGACGATTATTCGTGCAGCAGCATCGCCGTGTGGGGCAAAGCCAGCGAAAAGGGCGACCTGTATGTGACGCGCAATCTGGACTGGATTCTGGACCTGAAAGCGCACGACTTTCCCTGCATCGTGGTGTACCTGCCCGAGAAGGGCATCGCGCACGTGAATGTTTCCTTTGCCGGGTACATCGGGTGCAACACGGGATTCAACGCGAAAGGGATCGCTCTGTCCGAAATGGGCGACTCCCCGGCGAAGGACAAGCCGTACGACCTGAACGGCACCCATTTCACGATGCTTTTCCGGGACATTCTCTCCCGGGACACCACCCTCGACCAGGTACTCGACCGACTGAACAAGACAAAGCGGATCAAGAAGTACCACTACGTCTTCGGCAGCGGTCAGGAGAAGAAAGCGGTCAAGATCAAGGCACACGCGCCCGAACTCCTCATCTGGCCCGACAACGACCCGACGGACGAACGCGCGCCGAACGTGCTCGAAAACTGCGTGTACGAGGACGGGGGACGCGGGGCGTTTCCCCTCTTGAAACAGGATTACGGCAAACACAACGCCCAGACCATCATCGCAATTTCCAAGGCCATCCCGATCAAGGGCAACAATGTTCTGAACGTGGTTTACAACGCCACGGCATTCGAATGCTGGGTGTCGTATGCGCGGGAAAAGACCGAAGCTTATACGCTTCCCTATGTGCACATTGATTGCAAGCCTTACCTGGATTTCTCGAAACCGGTCGGCGCCCTGGTGGCGCGGACAGGACAACCGGCCATCGTCCCCCAGGCGCCGTTGAAGCCGGGAGAATCGAAATTCACGGAATTTACAAAAGAGGCGGAGTAAAAGGTCGCCTCCCCCAGACACACCTGCCGGCGATAGAATTCTCCGGCAGGTGGAGAAGTTCATTCCCATTCGGGAGACAACCCCGGGAATCGTATCCGGAGAGATTGACAGAATCTCCCAATGTACGCTTCTGTACTTTACTTTCCGAACCCTGCGGGCTTAGGATAACAAGACGGTATGAGGGGGTTTTCATACCCTGTGTCTGTTGCCCGAAACAGGACGCCGCAGACGAGAATATCGAACGGAAAACAGAAAACCACAAAGAGGTGCCACTGTGCCATTTTCGATAGATCAGTTTTACCGGGCGAATCGCCGGACCTTGACCTGGATCATCTTCTTCCTGCTCCTGTGGGCGTTGCGCGGATTCTTCGGACTGGTGTTCCTGACCTTCGTCTTCGCCTTTTTCTCGGCGCCCCTGGTGCGGTTCTGTCAGGAGAAGATCCACCTGCCCCGCCGGCCCGCCATCGTGCTCGTTTACCTCCTCATGCTGACCACCCTGGCCGGATTCATCAGCTTCGTCGTCCCCCGGGTCGCACGGGAAGCGAACGCGTTGATCACGAATTTCGATCAGGTCCAAACCCGCCTGATCGAGGGGAAACGGAACCTCGCGGTCAAGTACCCCAGCCTGGAACGGGTCCTGTTGATCTCCCTTCACGGCTGGCTCAAGGAACAGCTGGAAACTCCCCCCTCAAACATCCCCTCGACGCAACCCGCGCCGGGCCGGGAAACCGGCTCTCCCAAGGAAAAACCGTCCAACACCCTCACCATCCCCTTCCCCACTTCTTTTTCGATGGACGAGAGCCCAACCTCCCGTTCCCTGGTCCAGTTCCCCCCCGAAACCAAAGGGACGGAATCAGCCGAACAGAATACAGACACCTCGGCCCGGGAAGACGAGCGGCTGGTCCAGCTGGTCGTCAACCGCTTCAAGGACACCGTCACCCAATACATGCCCGTGATGTTCAGTGTGCTTTCGAAAGGCTCGGGCACCATGCTCTTCGCTCTGCTCTTCAGTTTCCTCATCACGCTCGACATCACGCGGTTGGAGAAAGAAATCCAGACCCTGCGCGAGTCGCGTCTGCACGACTTCTACGAACAGACGGCCCAGCCGGTCGTGCGGTTCGCCTGGGTGGTGGGCCGCGCGCTTCAGGCCCAGGCGTTGATCGCCAGCTGCAACACACTCCTGACCTTTATCGGCCTGATCTGCCTCAACCTCCCCTCGCTGGCCGTGTTGTCCATGGTCGTCTTCGTGTGCAGTTTCATCCCCGTTCTGGGAGTGTTCATCTCGACCGTGCCGATCCTGCTCGTCGCGTTGAATGCGGGCGGTCTGGCCAAAGCGGGACTGGTGATCGGGCTGGTCGTCATCATCCACGCCATCGAGGCCTACCTGCTCAACCCCCTCATCTACGGCAGCCACCTGAAATTGAACCCGGTCATGGTTCTCATCATCCTGTTTCTGGGTCACCACCTGTTCGGGATCTGGGGCATGCTGCTGGGGGTCCCGGTGACGTTCTACTTCCTCAACGACGTCTTCGGCGTGCCGCTGATGAAAATCTCAAAGAATGCCGCCGCGCCTCCCCCGACCCAACCCGTGCCTTCGCACAAGTGAAGGCGAGTTTCCCAATGCCGGGAGACGGGAACGAGTCACATCGTGGGGGTAATCTGTTTCCCAGAAAAAAAGAAAATTGTTTTGAGCTCCCAGTGCGAATCGTGCGTCTAATAGTCTGAGAGCGGTTCGAAGGCGTCTTCAGAAAAGCGAACACGGCGGGCGAAAGCGGGTTGAGCGGATGGGGACACCTCAGCCATTGGACGACGGGGAACTGGCGCGCCGGGCGGCGCACGGCAACGAGCCGGCGCTCGCCGAACTCGTCACGCGTTACCGACGTTATGTTTACACCATCGCCTACCGCATCGTGCTCAACGAAGACGACGCCCTGGACATCACTCAGGAAGCGCTTGTGCGGCTCATGCGTCAGGTCGGCCAGTTCGACGGACGCGGCCCGTTCCGGGCGTGGGTGGCGGCCATCGCCTCGCGCCAGGCGCTGACCTGGGTACGAAAGACAGCCAGCCGCAGGGAAATCGTGACCGCCCCCGAGGAAATAGACGATCTGCTCGAGGCGGAGGAGACCCGTTCCGACAACCCGCGCCAGGCGGCCAGCGCCGCCGAGGAGCGCCGCCTGGTCGAAGCGGCCCTGATACGCCTGCCCCCCCAGCAACGCGCCGTCTTCACCCTGCGGTTCCAGGAAGACTGGACCCCGGTCCAGATCGCCGAGCGCCTCACGATCCCGGCGCAGCAGGTCCGCTCCCAACTCCACAACGCCGTCACGCGGTTGCGCGAACTGCTGGCCGAAACGCCCGCCGGCGAGAGAAGCGGGCGATAAAACCGGACAGGGGAACGAGGAAACATACGGAATGTCGAGACCCTTCTTTTCGTGTGTTTCGTGTCTTTCGTGGTTGAACAATCGGTTCTTGCGGTTTCGGTCTGATTGTAGATGA
>DAOPYU010000151.1:0-9688 GCA_035353095.1 Candidatus Sumerlaeota bacterium
TCTATCGCGCCCGTGCCGTAGGTGTCCACATTGATGCTGAGCGGTTTGGCCACACCGATGGCGTAGGCCACCTGGATCTCGCAGCGGTCGGCCAGACCGGAGGCCACGATGTTCTTGGCAACATACCGACCGTAGTAGGCCGCCGAACGGTCGACCTTCGAGGGGTCCTTGCCCGAGAAGGCGCCGCCGCCGTGGCTGCCGACGCCACCGTAGGAGTCCACGATGATCTTGCGGCCCGTCAGGCCGCTGTCGCCGTGCGGCCCGCCGATGACGAAACGGCCCGTGGGGTTGATGTAGTACTGCGTCTTGTCGGTGAGCAGGCCGGTGGGGGCCAGCACCTGCTTGCAGACCTCGATGAGATCCTTGCTGATCTGGTCGAGCGAGACGTCGTCGGTCTGGTGCGAGATGACCACACAGGTGATCTCGCGGGGGCTGCCGTCGTAGTGGCGCACGGAGACCTGGGACTTGGCGTCGGGTCGCAGGTAGGGAATTTCACCCGCCTTGCGGATGCGGCTCAATTCCGCCAGAAGCCGGTGGCTGAAGGCGATGGGGGCCGGCATGAGTTCTTCGGTGGCGCGGGTGGCGTAACCGAACATCATGCCCTGGTCACCGGCGCCCTGCTCGGCAAAAAGTCCCTGTCCCTCGGTCACGCCCTGTGAAATGTCGGGCGACTGGCCGTGGAGACGGCCGATATATTCGAACGTGTCGCTGCAGAATTCGAGTTCGGGACGGTCGTAACCGATTTCACGAACCACCTTGCGGGCGATACTTTCGGCGTTAATCTTGTCCCAGCCGGCGCAGGTGATTTCGCCGGCGTTGACCACCAGATTGGTGGTCACCAGGGTTTCGCAGGCAACGCGGGACTTGGAATCCTGGGCCAGACAGGCGTCCAGAATCGCATCGGAAATCAGGTCGCAGACCTTATCGGGATGGCCTTCCGAAACCGATTCGGAGGTGAAGACGTGGTCAACGTTGATCTTGCTCATGAATCGTCACTCCTTTGGGTACTGGTATTGCGGGTCCACACGCCGGGCGGGTACCCGGTCCGGCGCCTTATCTCTATAACATGACAGGGTCGAGCGGATTAGTCAAACAGAACTTCCGACTTGTCCCCCACATAGAGCCGAAGCGCCTTCTCGCGCACCTGAGCGTCGTTGCCAATGATCGAGTTCGAGAGAATGACATTCTCCACCTGGGCGCCCTGATTGATAATACTGTTCTGGACGATGGACTGCGTGACCCGGGCGCCATCGGCAATGGTCACATTCGGCCCGATGATGGACTCGGCGAGGTGGGCGGTCGGGGCCACAAAAACCGGAGGGCGGAACCGCACCGACGGGAAATGCTTCAACACGTCCATCGAGAGAGTCTGAAAACGCTGCTGCAGCAGGGCATGGTTGGTCTGGAGCAGCGACTCGGGTTTTCCGCAGTCGTGCCAGCCGGAGACCTTGAAGGCGCACATGGGAATTCCCGCCTCGATCATGCGCTGCAGGGCGTCGGTCAGCTGGATTTCGCCCCGGGTCAACCGTCCCTCGCGAATGTTGGCGTCCAGCGCCTCGTAGAGCGCCGCGGGCTGACGCAGGTAATAAATCCCGACGATGGCCAGGTTGCTCGGGGGCGTCTCGGGCTTTTCGACCATCGCCGAAATCCGGTTGTCGCCGTCGAGTTCGACAACCCCGAACCGGCTGGGATTCTGGACCTCACACACCCCGATCAGGTCGGTGTCGGCCTGGCCCAGAAGGTCCAGGTCCACGTCAATGATGGTGTCCCCCAGAATAATGAGGATCGGCTCGTCGCAGTCGCGGTGGGTCGGCGCCGTCAGGTGGATGGCATGTCCCAACCCGCGCGGCTCGGCCTGTTCGACAAAAGCGGTCTCCAGATGCGGATAGAACGTCTGGACATAGGACTCGATGTGATCGCCGAGGTACCCCACGACAAAGGTCACATGACGCACCCCGATGGCGATGAGTTTATCGAGAATATGCCCCAGAATAGGCTTGTCGGCCACCTGGAGAAGCACCTTGGGCACGGTGTGCGTGAACGGGCGCAGCCGGCTGCCCATGCCGGCTGTGGGGATAATGGCTCGCATCGAGGGAACGCCTTTCCTTTTCAGGATCAGGGACGCGCCCAGGCGTGGTAGGGGAACTGGCTCGAGAGCTCGGCCACCTGACCGGCCACACGCTGGATCACCTGTTCATCGGAAATGTTCAGGATGACATCGGCAATCCACCCGCCGATGACCCGCATCTGCTCTTCCTTCAGGCCGCGCGTCGTGAGTGCTGGCGTCCCGACACGAATGCCGCTGGTCACAAAGGGCGACTTGGTGTCGAAGGGGATCATGTTCTTGTTGATCGTGATACCGGCCTCTTCGAGTTTCGCCGAAGCTTCCTTGCCGGTAACCCCCGCCGGGGTCAGGTCCACGAGCATCAGGTGCGTGTCGGTTCCGCCGGAAACAATCCGCAGTCCCCGCCGCTGCAACTCCTCGGCCAGCACCTGGGCATTGGCCACAATCTGGCGGGCGTAGGTCTTGAAGTCGTCGGAGAGGGCTTCGCCCAGCGCCACGGCCTTGGCCGCGATGACGTGCATGAGGGGGCCGCCCTGGAGGCCGGGGAAAACCGCGCGGTCAATGTCCTTGCCGAACGGCTCGCGGCACATGATCATGCCCGCACGCGGTCCGCGCAGGGTCTTGTGCGTGGTGGTGGTGACGAATTCGGCATAAGGCACCGGCGAGGGATGCACCCCACCCGCGACCAACCCGGCAAAGTGAGCCATGTCCACCATGAGAAGAGCGCCGACCTCATCGGCGATTTCGCGGAAACGGACAAAGTCAATCTGGCGCGGATAGGCACTGGCGCCCGCCAGGATGAGGCGGGGTTTGTGCTCGCGCGCCAACCGGGCCACTTCGTCGTAGTCAATCCGTTCGGTCTCGCGCGAGACGCCGTAGGGGACGATGTTGAAATAACGCCCGGAGTAGTTGGTCTGCATGCCGTGCGAGAGATGGCCTCCCTGATCGAGGCTCATGGAAAGAATCGTGTCCCCCGCTTCGAGAACCGCGAAATAGACGGCGATGTTGGCCGAGGACCCACAGTGAGGCTGGACGTTGACATATTCGGCGCCAAAGAGTTGCTTGGCCCGCTCGATGGCCAGACGTTCGACCTCATCCACTTTTTCGCAGCCCCCATACCAACGCTTGCCGGGGTATCCCTCGGCATATTTATTGGTCAGGACCGACCCCTGCGCCGCCAGGACGGCGGGGCTGGCGAAGTTCTCGGAAGCGATCATTTCCAGAGTACCGAGTTGGCGCTGGTACTCCCCTTCGATGGAGGCCGCCACCTGAGGATCGGCTTGCCGCAATAGGTCCATGTTCTGGTTCTGCATGAGGTCACATCTCCTTGGTTTTTTGTTCGATGTCAGTGATCTGGTCGAGTCGCCGCTGATGACGGTCCCCCTCGAATCCCGTCTCGAGGAAGGCGTCAATGATGCGGCAATTGAGTTGCACGTCCATGTTGCGACCGCGCAACGCCAGCACGTTGGCATTGTTGTGCAGGCGGCACAGTTCGGCGGCAAACAGGTCGGTACACAGGGCGCAGCGGATGCCGGGAAACTTGTTGGCGGCGATGGACATGCCGATGCCGGTGCCGCAGACCAGCACGGCGCGGTCGGCCCGCCCGTCGAGCACCGCCCGGACGGCCTTTTCGGCCTGCAGGGGGTAATCCACCCGATCCGGAGCGCTGGTGCCGAGATCCAGAACCTCATGGCCCTTTTCGCGGATGTGTTCGGCAAGCCGCTCGTGCATGTCGGAGGCGGCGTGGTCGTTGGTCAGCGCAATCTTCATGGCATGTCTTTCTTCCGTGACCGCAAGGAGACGGAACGCGAGTCATCCGATCATTTAGCGGGCTTTGCGGGCTTCGCCGCACTCTTTGCGACTGGCTTTTCGGCCTTCTCCCCCGCCTTCTTTTCACCCTTGGGAACAGGTTTCGCGGGCCCGGTCCCATTCTTCACGGGTTTCTTCACGGCCTCAGGTTTGGCGGCGGGCTTGGAAGCCGGTTTGGCGGCGCCCGCCTTGGGAGCTGGAGCCGCTTCGGGGGTCTTGACCGGAGCCTTCGCCTTCGAGGCGGGTTTTTTTTCACCGGGTTTCCCCGCCGACTCCTCCGCCGACAGAAGCGGCGTCTCGATCTCGTCGAGTTCGTCCCCCTTCTTGCCGGTCGGTTTGCGCTTTGACGCGGGCGGACCCGGCGAGTGCAAGTCCATCTTAGCCAGGGCCTTGCAGGCCTTGCGAATTTCCTTGAAAACCTTTTTGTACACTTCCAAGGTACACCCCATCGGGTCCTGGATCTGGCTGTTCTTCGATCCGGCGCCGACGTATTCCTTGAGCAGGAAAGTTTTGCCCCGGGCCTCGGGCGACATGCGCAGGGCCATCTGGACGTGGAACGACGTCATGCCCAGAATCAGCGTGGCGCGCCGCAGGAGTTCCGGCGTCATCTTGCACGACCGGTGCAGCCCGATCTCGATCCCTTCCTTCGTCAGGATCTGGCGGCATTCCTGAGTCGGAAGCAGACCGGGGATCGTCATGACCCCCGCGGTTCGCACTTCGACATCGTCAATGCCGGTTTCTTCGAATAATTTTCGCAGAATGCCATAGGCCATCGGGGAGCGGCAGGTGTTGCCCGTACACAAGAAGAGGATGTAGGGTTTCCGGCCGCTGAAGGTCCGGTTTCTACTGAACGAGAAGCGCCCCAAGGTGCTTACTCCTTTCCCAATTTTCCCCGGAAATTCCGGAAAACAGCGGGGTCGGGCGGAAGAATAGGTGGTGACCTCCCGAACCTGGAGTAAAATCCAGGAACCCGAATTGTTCTACAATAATGGGCAAAAGCAAAATGTCAAGACGAAATCCCCGCTCGCGGGGACGATTCTTGAGATTCTGAACGGAAAAATCAAGCGCGAAACGCACAGGATTGTCCACTTCCGGCTCCCGGACCCCGCCCTCAGGGATTGAGATGCTCGAGCTGGCCGGTCTCGAAGTTGAGCCGACGGTAGTAACAATTGCGCGGTTCTCCGGCCTTATTTTTCGTGTGACAGATGCCGCCGCGGCGCGGACGCACCAGAAACAGCAACGAGTTCTGTTCGCAATTGACGCGGACCTCGACCAGATCGAAGGTCTCGCCCGACGTGGCGCCCTTGATCCAGAGTTCATTGCGCGAGGTGCTCCAGAACGTCGCCGTGCGGGTCTCGATCGAGTGGCGCAGCGCCCGCTCGTTGACATAGGCCACGAGGATGACCTCGAGCGTGTCGGCGTGCTGAACGGCCACGGGCAAAACGCTCGACCCCGTAGCGGCCACCTTGCTCAATTTCTCGAAATCGAGCGTCAGGGCGGTCCCTTCTTCCAGTTCTTTCACGGCGATTTCTCCCTTTGAGAAACAAAAAATAACAGCAGAAGTCCGCTGTACAACCTACAGCCAGCCCCTTTGAGGGGTACCATAGCATAAATTAATGTTTCTGACAAGATGCCGGGGGGAGAAGAAAAATGGGACGCCGTTAGCCAACCATATGCAAGTGGAACCCCGAAAGACGCGAAATCTTCACTTTTTCGCGTCTTTCGCGATTTTCGCGGTTTCACGCAGTTGGAATTCCAGAGAGAAATCAGCCGCATGCAACAGACGGCTAAAGGTTACGAAAAATGAGGGAGAAAGGAACGAAATTCCTGGAATGAAAAGCCTGTCCCGGACCAGGAACGACCTTCCGGCGGGTTGACACATGAAAGACGGGACCGGATCACGGGATTATCGGGATAGGGGGAGCAACTCCATCCTGCAAATCCTGTCATCCGGTCTATCGTTTTGCCGGTGAACAATCCGGGGGCGGTCCGAGTAACAAAATAGAAATTCTGTGGGCCAAATGAATTGATCCGGTCAGCGCCGGGTGGTAGGTTGAAAGCGCCCGTAGAACAACGACGCCAAGGGGATGGGACGCGGGAACCGACTCCGACCGTCCCTTCCGTCAAATGAGCGAGAAAAAAACGGGATCGGGTCGTCAGGGTTCACACCTTAATCCGGCCCTATCCCAGTCCGAAGGACGGGGGGAAGTTCACAGTATATGAAGGAAACAATGAAACGTATGAAGAACTGCCTGTCAGAAAGGATTGAGAACATGACATTTCACACTATTAGACCCTACCTTGTTTTTGCGTTCCTGCTTATTTCTGTCTCCTCCTTTCCGGAGGAAACGAACCCATTGAAACAATCAGGGGAAGAGAATCCGTATGGATGGTCCTTGGAACGGATACCCTGGAATGTCCAGGATCAGGCTCTTCGTGAACAGAAATGGGTGAAGAGTGAGGAGTCGTTTCTTTATCCTCAAGGGGAAGACCGTTTTCTCGATGCGACTGTTTACTCCTTGAAACAGCCCAAAGAGCGAATCGATGTCGTCTGGCAGGAATACGAAGGCAAACGAATTCCCTATCTCATCCGGATTGCAGGGGAATCATCAAAATGGCACTTAGGCGAGAAGATTGCCATCGGTAAAAACTGGGTCGAAATTGAAAAGGCTCTTTCTAAGACTCTTCAAATAGATAGAACTCCTGTGCTTATGGACGGCCCAGAGGGATACTCAGGATATTTATGTGATAGTTCCTATCTCATGTCTTTTTCAAGAGATAGTGGTTTCTTGCCGAAAATTTTACCTGAAGGCATTGAGCAATCTGATTCTATTCAACAGATAAAAAGTATAGAGTTAATTTTTGATTATGAAGCGCCAAGGAACATTGACATCAATGAAAGAACCCCAAAAAAGGATTTTTTTATTCTGAGAGAGGTTAAAATTCGATACTCACAGCATGGAAATCTTCCGGTCAGAAAACCACCCCTGAAAAGTCCATATCTGTTGAATCCTGGAAAAAGTGCGGGAGCCATTGACAGAAATACAACCCGCAATAATCTTGAGAAAACATTCGGAAAAGAGAATTTGACCCCGGGAATTATAAATGATACGGAAGACATCTATTCCACGGCCACTCTTGTTTTCGCGAAAGATCCATTACGGAGAATCGCTGTCGCATGGGATCCGGATGCTCTCAATAAGAAAGTAGATTTTGTTTCCATCGAATACACATATGGGAGCCTTTGGCATTTGGACTCCGGATTGACAATCGGAACCCCCCTAAAAACATTAGAGAGAATAAACGGAGGGCCATTTCCCATGACCTGTATGGATTTAGATAATCTATGGGGACGTGCAACCGGAAAATTCGCATCTGTTATGTGGGTGCAATTTTCCTATTTGTGGTGTGCCGGGAGACAAATAGATTGGGAAAAACATCCAGAAATACATAGCTCTCGATCGATAGAATCTTCAAACCGGCAGTTGCAGGAGATGAACCCGAGAATAGGAAGAATTGATGTCAATATGGAGGATAAGCAGTTGTGAGCGGTTGGGGGAACAAGACAAGCCAGCTGTGACAGACTTTTCAGGGTCAAAAGTAGAACCATCACGCAAAAGGCGCTGTTGCCCCTTGTTCATGACAACAGGAACTGCCTTTGCTGGAGAAAGATGCGGTTTCAATGTTCCCCCCTCGCCTCAAGCCGCCTCCCGTTCGGACCCGACCGGAACGCCGCCGAGGTCCGTTTCCCGGACCAGGAACGACCTTCCGGCGGGTTGACACATGAAAGACGGGACCGAATCACGGGATTATCGGGATAGGGGGAGCAACTCCATCCTGCAAATCCTGTCATCCGGTCTATCGTTTTGCCGGTGAACAATCCGGGGGCGGTCCGAGTAACAAAATAGAAATTCTGTGGGCCAAATGAATTGATCCGGTCAGCGCCGGGTGGTAGGTTGAAAGCGCCCGTAGAACAACGACGCCAAGGGGATGGGACGCGGGAACTGACTCCGACCGTCCCTTCCGTCAAATGAGCGAGAAAGAAACGGGATCGGGTCGTCAGGCTTCACACCTTAATCCCACCCGATCCCTGTCCAAAGGGCCTGGGGAAGTTCGCCTTGCTTTTGGCAATTGCCTTCGAAGAAGAAAGCCCAGGAGGAGAGATTCATGAACTGTTACAATCACCCTGATGTTGCCGCAATCGGGATATGCAAACACTGCAACAAAGGCCTCTGCACCGACTGTGCAAGCGATCTGGGTCACGGACTTGCCTGTCGCAACAAGCATGAGAAGGAGGTTGAAGGTATAGAAGTCATAATGAACCATGCCTTTCATCTGAAAGCGACTCAAGGTAAGTATCTGTCATTCTTTTGTGTGTTGTTCGGCCTGATATTTCTACTCTATGGGTTGTATAGCAGAACCCATCCATCAGATCTTCTGGCTCTGATTGGGACGGGTTTTCTGGTCTATTCCATTGTCTTGATCCTGAATGGTTTAAAGTCCAGGCAATAACCATTTGCGGATTGTGCTTCAGTAGAAATTATGCAAATGTCCACCTGAAACACCACGATTTCAAGACAGATAGGGATTGGGACTCAACCCCATCCTGCAAATCCCGTTATCCAGTCTCCCGTTTTTTCAGTTTCACAATTGGGTGGATCGAGCGGACTGATCTGATCTCTTTGGGGGTGAGTCTTCAACTGCGCCAATCAGGAGATTGGCGCTCCCGGGAACCCCCTTCCTTTGCGAAAGGAAACTCCCTCGGTCCATTATCCATTGTCAATTATCCATTCCCCATTATCCCTTGCCCAGAATCGCCACGCCTCCCGCGCCGGTGGCGATACAGAGGGCCGGAGTGTCCCCGATGGGGCGCAGGGCGACTTCGCCCACCGCCGCCGGCAGAACCGCGCACGAGCCGCGCCGCAGGGTCAGGCGCTCACCCGCGCCGGTCAGTTCGGCCTCGCCTTCGAGCAACACGAGCGCCTGAGCTGAACGTGGGTCCACCGCCCACGCCACCTCGCGCTCCAGAAAGGCCCGCTCGATGCGGTAGGCGGGCACGTCCACGAGCCGTTCGTGGCGTCCCCACGCGCAGGCGATCGGCTCGGGCGGCAGGGCCAGCGGCGCGTCCTCGCCGAAGTGCAGCACCCGGCGCGCCGCGTCGAGGTGCAACGGACGCGGCTGCCCGTCAGAGGTCAGACGCCCGTAGTCGTAAATCCGGAAGGTCGAGTCGGACGGCTCCTGAACCTCGAGCACCATGACCCCCTGGCAATAGGCGTGCGCCATGCCCGGCGCGACCCGATAGACGTCGCCCGGCGCCACCGTGACCGACCGCAGGCACTCGGTCACGCGTCCGGCGGCCAGCAGGCGCTCGAACTCCTCGCGCGAGAGGTCGGGCTTCAACCCGTGGAGAATATGCACGCCCGGATCGGCCTGCATCACCACCATGCTCTCGTCCTTGGCCAAGTCGTTGGGAAAAAACTCGCGGCACGCCGCCTCGTCCGGGTGAACCTGAACGCTCAGGTCCTCCTGCGCGTCGAGGAACTTCACCAGGAGGGGGAACCGCCCATCGGGGTTGCGCCCGCGCCAGACCGGACCGATCAGCGCCTCACCCCAGAGATGGACCAGTTCATGGAGCGTCTTTCCCTGTTGAGCGCCCGAGGCGACCCACGAGGCGCCCTCAGGCAGATCGGCCACCATCCACGCCTCGCCAATCCGTTCCCCTTCGGGCAACGCGATCCCCAGGTGCGCTTCGATCTTGCGCCCCCCCCAGATCTTGCGCTTGAGGTCCGGATACGACAGAAACGGGTGGACCGA
>DAOPYU010000152.1:0-9671 GCA_035353095.1 Candidatus Sumerlaeota bacterium
GAACGCACGGCGGACCTGGAAAAAACAGGCAAAGATGTGTTCGACCGGCACGGTCTCCTCCGGCTGCACCGGGAAATCCAGGTAAAAGACATAATCGCGGGAAAAGAGTTCAAAAAGGCGCTGGGGCGGCTGACCGGCGGCGTTTCCCTTGGAGCGCCCCCCCTGTGCTTGCTCGAAATCGAGCCCCACGGGCAATTCGTCGTAATAGTGGTGGAACAGGAGGAAGAACACCAGGTCCTGATACAACCCCCAGTCCTCGGCATCCGGTTGGGCCCCCTTCACGAGCGCTTCCCGCGCCTCCCGGGCCACATGTTCCACTCGATAGACGATCTTCTGGACATTTTCCGAATTGGCCACGGCCATAGCTGCCCGCTTGCTCCACACCGGCCCGACTTCGATGAAGTCGGCTCCCAAGGCCTCCCGTTCCAGATCCACCCGCTCGGGCAGGAAGGGGTTGCAGTAGGCCAGCCGCGCGATCACGCGGGCAAATTCTCGTTGCGAGGGGGTAAAAAACGCCATGATCCAGAACCTCCCAAACTCCAATGAAACCAACCGGCCCCGATCATTATCCGAAACCCGCCGTTTGTCAACCCGCATGGATCTTCGGGCCGTCGCAAAACAGAGGCGATCCATGATCCATTGTCCCTCCTCAATTCTTCATTATCCCCCTTGTGTCCGTCTCGCCACTCCGCTACCATGAGGTCAGCGTGGAGTGGGTCGGGCGGCCGCCGCCGGTCTGCTGTCGCGGCGCGTGGTTGTCCTTGGACGACTGTGCCCGAGGACGGCGCCGGGGGAGGAAAGTCCGAACACCACAGGGCAGGATGCTTGCTAACGGCAAGGCGGGGCGACCCGACGGAAAGTGCAACAGAAAAGACACCGCCGATGGCCTCGCATCCCCCCTTCCGGGGGTGCAGGCTCAGGTAAGGGTGAAATGGTGCGGTAAGAGCGCACCGGCGGCGTGGCGACATGGCCGCCTGGAAAACCCCATCCGGTGCAAGACCAAATAGGGGTGAAGCGGTGGCCCGCCGCGCGACTCGCGTGCCCTTCGGGGTGGCGCGGGCGAGACACCCGGGTAGGTTGCTGGAGCGCCGCCGCGAGACGGCGCCTAGAGGAATGACCGCCCCTCTGCGTTCCCCTTCGGGGGGGCGCAGAGGACAGAATTCGGCTTACAGACCCACTCCGCGCAAGGTTTTCTTTCCCGAGTCTCTTCTTTTCCGCTCCCGATGCCCGCCAACGGAATGCGCATCGGGCCCGTCTTCCGTCCGGTTCGCCCGGCAAGGCCCAACCTCTTCGGTTTCCCGAAAATGATGAAGCCGACGCCGGAACTCTTGCAGGATTCCGGCGTCGGCTTCTGGGGAAAGGGGACGCGCCAAACAGGGGGTGGGGGAGGCGGCGCGCCCCCTGGGGAGAATACCCGCTCAGTCTTTCTTGCCGACGATCTTTTCCTGAATTTCCTTGGGCACTTCGGCGTAGTGGCTGAACTGCATGGACTGGACGGCGCGCCCCTGCGTCGCCGAGCGCAACGCCGTGGTGTAGCCGAACATTTCCGACAGCGGCACGTCGGCCGCGACCACCTGCACCGTGTCGGTACGCGACTCGATGTTCTTGACCTGCGCGCGGCGCTGCTGAAGCCCGCCGATCACGTCGCCGACATACTCGGTCGGGGTGACCACCTCGATCGCCATCATCGGTTCGAGCAGTTTCGGACCGCACTTGGCCGAACCTTCCTTGAAGGCGATCGAACCACAGATGTGGAACGCGAGTTCCGAGGAGTCCACCGCGTGGAACTTTCCGTCGATCAGCGAGACGCGCAGGTCCACCATCGGGAAACCGTGGAGAATCCCCGTTTTCATCGCCTCGACGATACCCGTCTCGACGGCGGGGATGTATTCGCGGGGCACCACACCGCCCTTGATCTCGTCCACAAAGCTGAACCCATAACCCGGTTCCATCGGCTCGATGCGCAAGGTCACCTGGGCAAACTGGCCCTTACCACCCGTCTGGCGGACGAAGCGGTGGTCTATTTCCGTCGAACGCGTCAGGGTTTCGCGGTAGGCCACCTGCGGCTTACCGACGTTGGCCAGCACCTTGAACTCGCGTTTCATGCGGTCAATGAGGATTTCCAGGTGCAACTCGCCCATGCCGGCGATGATCATCTGGTTGGTCTCGGTGTCGGTCGAAACGCGGAACGTCGGGTCTTCTTCGGCCAGTTTCTGAAGCGCCGTGGACATCTTCTCCTCGTCCTGCTTCGTTTTCGGCTCGATGGCGATGGACATCACCGGCTCGGGGAACGTCATGGACTCCAGCACGATGGGGTGGTCCGGGTCGCACAGGGTGTGCCCGGTGGTCGAACGCTTCAGGCCGACGACCGCCACAATGTCCCCCGTGCGGGCTTCGTCAACGGGGTTGCGGTCGTTGGCGTGCATCTGAATCAAACGGTTGACGCGTTCGGTCATGTCCGTGTTCGGATTATAGACGTGCGAACCGGCCTGCAACACACCCGAATAAACGCGGATATAAGAGAGTTTTCCGATGTGCGGGTCGCTCATGACCTTGAAAAGCAGCGCCGAGAACGGCTCGTCGTCGCTGGCCTGGCGCGTATCCGGCTCGTCGGTCCCCGGCTTGGTGCCCTGCACCTCGGGCACGTCGAGGGGCGACGGCAGGTACTCGACCACCGCGTCGAGCAGCATCTGGACGCCTTTGTTCTTGAAAGACGCGCCACACAGCACCGGCGTGATGTGCGCCGCCAGCGTCGCGTCGCGGATCAGTTTGTGGAGTTCTTCGTTGGAGAACTGTTTCCCTTCCAGGTACCGTTCCATGAAGGGTTCGTCGTACTCGGAAAGCGCCTCGAGCATCTCGGTGCGGTACTTCTGGGCCAGCGGGATCAGATCTTCCGGAATTTCCGAGAACCGGATCTTGGCGTCTTTGTTCTTGTTGACGTCTTCGCCCCAGAGGCGCGCGCGCATATCCACCAGATCCACCACGCCGCTGAAATTCTCTTCGCTGCCGATGGGGAGTTGAAGCGGCACGGCATGGCACCCCAGGCGGTCGCGCATCATCTTCACGCAGCGGAAGAAATCCGCACCCGTGCGGTCCATCTTGTTCACGAAAGCCAGTCGCGGCACGTGGTAGGTGTCCGCCTGGCGCCACACGGTCTCGCTCTGGGGTTCGACCCCGCCCACGGCGCAGAAGAGGGCGACGGCGCCGTCAAGCACGCGGATCGAACGCTCGACTTCGGCCGTGAAGTCCACGTGGCCGGGCGTGTCAATGATGTTGATGGTGTGGTCGTTCCAGTAGCACTGCGTCGAGGCAGACGTGATCGTGATGCCGCGTTCGCGCTCCTGCTCCATCCAGTCCATCTCGGCGCCCCCTTCATGCACCTCGCCGATTTTATAGGTTTTACCCGTATAATAGAGGATGCGTTCGGTCGTCGTCGTTTTCCCTGCGTCAATGTGGGCCATAATACCGATGTTGCGAACTCTGGCCAGAGGAGCTTTGCGTGCCATGTGCCGGTGTCCTTTGCGGATTCAAGAATTTTTGGAGGCCGGCAAGTTCTTCCAGCCCCTCTTAAACCGCGACATACTACCAGATGCGTTTGGGATTGCAAGAAAATTCGGGAACTTTTTTGGGCGCCGGATCCTCCGCCCTGTCCGATTTTTTTCCTGCGTTCAGTGCAGAGAGGTTAGATGGTACCCCCCGTAAAATTCCGGTAAGGTTGCAAAGAATCGCGCAGAGACGCAGTGACGCGGAGAGCCGTTTTTTTTCAGGGTCCGTCGAGAAGCATGGCTAAATGCAACGGATGGAGAAAGATCCCGGAGTAAAATTGCCATCCCGATCCGGTAAAATGAGATCTTGCGAACTCGCCCGCCCCGTGCCATCGGCACTCAGAATCCCGAAGGCTCCGGTCCCGGCATTTCATTCACGAAAGAAATAGATTGAAAAATGAATAGTTCATGTGGTGAAATAAATGGACCGGGTGGGTGCGGAGAATGCGCACTCGGGAGAGAGGAGAGGCGAACCGATGGTAAAAGTTGATATTCAGATGGTCGAGAATATGAATGTTCTGTTTCTCGAAGTCTTTGGTGAAATCTTCATGCGCATGCAATCGGACAAGACCATGAATTCGGTGCCGGCCGTCCAGATTCGGGTTCTGTACCTGCTCGGCACAAGAGGACCGAAACGGATGACGGATATCGCCGACTCGTTGTCGGTCTCAATGCCCGCCGTGACCGCAATGATCGAGAAAATGGTGCAGGCTCGACTCGTTCAGCGTCTGGCGGACCCTCAGGACCGCCGGGTCATCCTGGTGAGTCCGACCGACGAGGGACTCAAGGCGCTCAAAAGTGTCCTGAAGGTCCACGAAACGCGAATGGAACAGGTTCTCAGTCTGTTGCCTCCGGCCAAACAGCGCGAAATGCTGGCCGCCTTCCAGTGTATCCACGACCTGCTTCAGGAGATGCAGGAAGTTTCCTCCTCCCATCACAAAAAGAATGGTTCCAGAAAGAATGCCTCCCATGTGTAAGTGTTTGCGGTTCTGCAAGAAGAGTCCCGTTTCTTTCTCGGGCATTTTGCCCCTTCTTCTCCTGATTGCGCTGTTGGCCGTCACGGCCTGCAACGGAAAGACGGAGAAATCTCAGCTGGGTTTTGCGAGTGAAACGCAGAGTACCTCGGCCACCCAGGCGGTGGTGCATGTGACAACCGCGCCGGTGCAGGCCGCCCGGAAACAGACCGCCATCAGCCTGACCGGTTCGCTGGAAGGGGATGAGCGCGCCAAGGTGGCCTGCCGCGTTGCGGGAATCGTCCAGGCCATCTACGTCGAACGGGGCAGTCTGGTCAAAAAGGGCGACCGCCTGCTCCAGCTCGATCCGGTGGACGCGCGCAACAGCCTGGCCGAGGGCGAGGCGGCGGCGGCGGAATTGCGGGCCCGGCTGGGGATGAAGGAGGGCGACAATGCCCCCTTTGTGGCCGAGGAGATGCCGGAGGTCAAAGCCGTGAAGGCCTCTCTGGACCTGGCCGAACTTAATTTCAAGCGGTTTGAAGAATTGAACACCCAGAAGGTGCTGGCCAAGTCCGAGTTCGATCGGGCCCGGTCGGAACGCGACGCCAGCCGCGAGCAGTACAAACAGACCCTGCGGCAGGCGAGTCAACTGTATCAGACGTACAAGACGGCCCTGACCCGCGTGACCATCCTGCGCCAGGGGTTGACCGACACGCTCGTCACGGCGCCTTTCGACGGCATTGTGGCCGAAAAACTGGTCTCGACGGGCGAACACGTGGACCTGATGATGAGCGGGGGGCGTGTCATCGAACTGGTGAAGGTCAACCCGTTGCGACTGGCCCTGACCGTGCCCCAGCAGTATGCCGGGCAGGTCAGTCAGGGACAAACCGTCGCCTTCAGTGTGGACGGATTTCCCGGTGAAACCTTTCAGGGGCGGGTGACCTACATCGGTCCGGCTCTGGAGACCGCCTCACGCTCACTCAAGGTCGAGGCTCTGGTCGAGAATCCCGACCACCGGTTGCGTCCGGGGTTTTTCGCCACGGCCAACCTGGGGCTGGGGCAGGAGGCCTCGATTGTGCTGGCGCCGGAGGCGGCGGTGAGCCGCGAGGGAGACGTCTCCCGGGTTTTCGTGGTCCAGGAAGGCAAAGCCCACGAGCGGATCGTGACGGTCGGCGAGACGAAGGAAGGCTCGATTGAGATTCTGAACGGCCTGACCCCGCAGGATCGGGTGGTGACCTCGCCCTCGTCGGTTCCGGATGGCGCGACGGTTCAGGAATAACCGATTCTTCCGTCGGGTACCGGGACGGTCGCCGGGTTCGGCCGGTTCCGGTTCTCTCTCCAACCCGTGTACTTTGAGGCGGCGTCCTGCCGCCATCCCCTGAAGAGGTTTTCAATGCAGAAACTCGCGGAAATCTGTGTGCAGCGGCCCGTCTTCGCGACGGTGCTCATCTTGGTGCTGGCCGTCTTCGGGATTTCGTCCTACCAGCGGCTGGGGGTGGATCGTTTCCCGAAGGTGGACATCCCCGTCATCACGGTCACGACGATCCTGCCCGGCGCCGCTCCCGATGAAATCGAAACGGAAGTGAGCGAGAAGATCGAGGATGCGGTCAATACGGTCAGCGGGATTGATGAATTGCGTTCCACCTCGGTGGAAGGGGTTTCGCAGGTCTTCATCAGTTTCGAACTGGACAAGGACGTGGACGTGGCCGCACAGGAAGTGCGCGACAAGGTCAACGCGATCCTGAATGACCTGCCGAAAGACATCGAACAACCCCTGATCGAAAAGATGGAAACCGACTCGATCCCCGTTCTGACGGTGGTGGTCTCGGGGACCGGTTCGATTCGCGAAATCACGGAATACGCAGACAAGACGCTGCGCCGACGGCTCGAGTCGGTGGCCGGGGTGGGCAAGGTCTCGCTGATCGGGGGGCAGAAGCGGCAGATCAACGTCCTGCTCGATCCGCTCAAACTCAAGTCGTTCAACCTGACGGTGACCGACGTTCAGCGCGCGCTGGCGCGGCAGAACCTCCAGGTGCCCGGCGGAACGATCAAGCAGGGCGAGCGGGAATTGACGGTCCGGACGCTGGGACGCGTCTCGCGTCCCGAGGATCTGGGGCTCATCGCCGTAGCCAATGTCCAGGGGCACACGATCACGGTCAATGAAGTGGGGACGGTGGAGGACGGCAGCGAAGAGCCCGAGAGTCTGGCCCAGTACAACGAGACGCCGGCGGTTCTCCTCAGTATCCGCAAGCAATCGGGAACTAACACGGTCGAGGTGGTTCACAACCTCAAGCAACGGCTCGAAGATCTCAAACCCACTCTTCCCCCGGGGTACCAGACGGCGGTGGCACGCGATCAGTCGCTGTTCATCGAGGGCGCCACGGAGGCCGTGAAGGAGCACCTCGTGCTGGGGTCCATCCTGGCCGCGGTCATCGTGTTCCTCTTCCTGGCCAACGGGCGTACCACCCTGATTGCGGCGCTGGCCATCCCCACGTCGGTGATCGGGACCTTCACGATCATCAACATGATGGGTTACACGCTCAACCTCATCTCCCTGCTGGCCCTCACATTGTCGGTGGGCATTGTGATTGACGACGCCATTGTGGTGCTCGAGAACATTTTCCGGTTCATCGAGGAAAAGAACTACCCGCCGTTCGAGGCGGCCATCGCCGCAACGCGCGAGATCGGTCTGGCCGTCCTTTCCATCACGCTGTCCCTGGTGGCGGTGTTCATGCCCATCGCCATGATGCGCGGGATCGTGGGACGGTTCATGAGCGGATTCGGCATCACCATGTCCGGCGCGATCGTCATCAGTATGCTCGTCAGTTTCACGCTGACGCCGATGCTGGCCGCCCGCTGGCTCAAACGTCCCAACGGGAAAAAGAATGGCAACGGGAATGGGAATGGGAACGGAAAAGGCCCGCTGGAAGAACACTCGATCGAGGACGTTCAGTCGGAACATGCCCACTCGTCGAGCAAGAAGAGCGGCTTCTACCACCTGATCGAAGTGGTCTATCTGGTCCTGCTGCGTTTTGCGATGCGCCACCGCTGGGTCGTCGTGCTGGTGGCGGCGGGGTGCATGGCCTCCATCCCCGTGCTGTTGCCGCACATCCCCAAGAACTTCCTGCCCGAGGACGACGAGTCGCAGTTCCAGGTGGACGTGCGCGCCCCCGAGGGCACCTCACTCGAAGCAACCCAGTTGACCGTCGCCCGGATCGCCCGCGACATCCGCTCGCTCAACGGAGTCGAATACACCATCGCCAGCACGGCGGACACCGAACAGCGTATCGCCAACCGGGGTTCGATCTATGTGCGCCTGACCGACACGAGCACCCGCGCCTTCACGCAGTTGCAGATCATGAACTTCATCCGCGAGAACCTGCTGGCGCGCTATGCCAGTCAGGATCTGCGCATCCGCGTCAGCCTGATCGCCGCCATCTCGGGCGGGGGCATGTCCAACGCCGCCGTGCAGTACCTGCTGGCCGGACCGGACATGGAGAAACTGACAACCTACTCCCAGCGCCTGGTGGACGTGTTGCGCCAGACCCCCGGCGCCACGGACATAGACACCTCGCTCGTCATCGGCAAGCCGGAACTGGGCGTCACGATCGACCGCGCCAAGGCCGCCGACCTGGGCGTGTCGGTCGAGGACGTAGCCAGCGCATTGCGCCTCCTGATCGCGGGAGACAAAGTTTCCGACTATTACGAAAAGGGCGAGCAGTACGAAATCCGCGTCCGTGCCCAGGCCGACCGCCGCACCACCATCGCGCACCTGCAGGACATGACCGTCCCCTCCACCAAACTCGGCTCCGTCGCGCTGGCCGACATCGTGAAGGTCAAAGAGGGCACCGGCCCCTCGCAGTTCGACCGCATGAACCGCCGCCGCCAGGTCACCATTCTGGCGAACACCGCCCCGGGCGCTTCGCAGCAGGCCATCATCGACGCGCTCGAGAACGCGGCCAAAGAACTGAAGATGGGACCGGAGTACGGTACGGCTCTGGCCGGCCAGTCGCGCGAGATGGGGAAGGCCTTCCGCGGGTTCTTCCTCGCCTTCCTCATGGCGTTCGTCTTCATCTACCTCGTGCTCGCCGCCCAGTTCGAGTCCTGGCTCCACCCCATCACGATCCTGCTCTCGCTCCCCCTCACCATCCCGTTCCTGTTGCTCTCGCTGATCCTCTTCGGCGAGTCGCTCAACATGTTCTCGCTGCTGGGTGTCATGGTGCTCTTCGCCGTGGTGAAAAAGAACGCCATCCTCCAGATTGACCACACGAACCAGCTGCGGGCCCGGGGGATCGCCCGCAACGACGCCATCATCGCGGCCAACCTCGACCGTCTGCGCCCCATCCTCATGACCACCATCGCGTTCGTGGCCGGCATGTTCCCCCTGCTGCTGTCGAAGGGGACCGGCGCGGCGACCAACCGCACCATCTCGAGCGTCGTGGTGGGCGGCCAGACCCTCTCGCTCCTCCTGACCCTGCTCGCCACCCCGGTGGCCTACTCCTACTTCGACGACCTCGCCAACGCCCGCCTCTGGAAGTGGCTCGGACTGGTCAAAAAGACGGAAACACCCGATTCGCCGACGGTCCCCATCCAGACCGTGGATGCGGCGGAGGACGCGACGGAATAAGACGGAAAAATAGTCAACTGCTGCCGGTAAACTGCAAATAGACGGGATCACGGGATAAACAGGATTTATTGATTCGGGAACGATCCTGTTTATCCCGTGATCCCGTCTATTTTGTTTTCTAACCACGACTTTCTCTTACCCATCGAAGCCGTCTCATCTCGAATGTAAACGGGCATAAGCTCCCTGGAAAAGACCGTGCCGCGATCTCGCCTGGGGGGGACATGATCCTGACTTTCAGGGTTTTCTCAGGATGGATTCTCCGCCCGGAACTCTCCAGGAACGGCTCCATTCCGGTACCAGGTCGAGATTTCAGCGATCATCTGCCGGATCTGTTCCGGAGAAAGCCCAGAGGGGTTATACGGCTGAGTTCTCAATTTTCCGATATTCACCCCATAGTCCTGGTTGATCCATTCCGTTATCTGTCGAATGGAGGAACCGTCGTACCACCTATAGGGGTCCAAAATCTGTGCGGTTTCGACCAGCGCCCGGGTGCTGGTCTCCCGGTCGCAATAACGATGGACCGCGGAAAGGGCGGTTGAGAAACAA
>DAOPYU010000153.1:0-9621 GCA_035353095.1 Candidatus Sumerlaeota bacterium
TCACAACCATCCTTCCCGCAAATTCGGGAGATGCACCCACACGCAACCCGGGAACGGGTATATCCGTGCGTCGAATCCTCTTCTCCTTGAAACAGCTCATTCATCCAGAATCTGTTTCAGGTAACGCAACTCCTCCTCGATCTCGTCCGGACGCTCAACCGTGTGAGCGATCTCCTCGCGCAGGTGTTGACGGTATCGTTTGCGCAGACGGTGAACCGTCACCTTGACGGCCCCCTCGGTCATCCCCAGGGATTCGGCCAGCCGGGCGTAGGACACGGCTGCGCCCTCTCCCCCGATACAAGGGCCAAGACACGCGAACAGGTGTTCCTGCCCCGCCGCCCGGCACTCCTCCCCGAGCCGCTCGATCGCCCGCTCGATCAGACTCAATGCCCATTTGCGTTCGAAGACTTTTTCCGGCGTCATCGCATCCACCGGCTCGATCCGGTAACGGACGTCGGCCGCTTCCCATTCGAGGGACAGGACCCGCCCGCCGCCGCGCTTGATCGCCCGCCGCCGGTCGCGTTCATCGGCCAGGAAATGTTTGAGAGTGGCCAGAATGAACGAGCGGAACCGGCCCCGCTCGCGCCGGGCCGCCGCCAGGGTGCCCTTTTCGAGCAACCGCGTAAAGAAGGCCTGCGTCAGGTCCTCCGCGTCATCGCGCTGGACCCCCCGCCGCCGAATGAACACATAGATCGGGTACCAGTAGATCCGGCACAGTTCCTCGATCGCCTGTTCCGCCCGAGCGGTCCCCCGCTCATCGCCGGAATTCAGCACCAGCGTCCAGCGCGTCGTGGCGAAACTGCGCGGCGACGCCTGCGATTCACAAAAACTGGGAGGGCTTGAGATCGGCATGGGCATTTCCACTTCTGGACGGGATGGACGGAGTGGACAAGAAGGACTGAGTGGAGAAAGTGAACAGAGTGAACCGGATAAACCGGAAAATCGGGAAACAGAGAAATCAAAAAAAACGATCAGACTGATGGGGCAGATCAGACTGATGGGGCAGATCAGACCGATGGGACCGATAGGACAGATCGGACGAATAGAAGCGCCCCGTCCAGTTTTCCTCTCAAACACCTCGTCCCGTCACACCCAAACGCCCTCCCACTGCACCCCCACTCTCCCAAACTAATCCTCACTCCCCCTTACGGCGACGAAACGCCCTCTCGCTGCAACCCACTTCATTTCATTATCAATTATCCATTGTCCATTATCAATTATCAATTACTCCCCAACTCCCTCCGCAACGCCCCCGGCCGGTTGGTGGTCAGGCCGCTCACCCCGGCCTCGATCATCCGCCGGGCGTCCTCCGGCTTGTCCACGGTCCACACCAGCACATCGAGTCCGGCTGCATGCGCTTCTTTGACAAATGCGGCATCCAGCGGTCCCTTGTACCCCATGTCCAACCCGTCCACCCGCGCCTGACGCGCCTTCGCGATCAGTTCCGCCGCCGGGGGGCCCCAGACCTGCGTGTCCTTGTCCTGCTTGAACTCCGCGAGGTAATAAACCTTGTGATCCGGCAGCGCGCGTTTGGCTTCCGCGCACACCTCGAGCGAGAACGCGATGACCACCATCTGCTCGGGCCGCTTGCCCGACGCCTCGAAAGCCCGCTTCAACTCCTGGACGGTGGCGGGGGAATCCTTGATCTCGACCACCAACCGCTTGCCGTCGGGCACGGTGGCCAGCACGTCTTCGAGCGTCGGGATGCGCTCGCCCGCCCACCGCGCGTCCTTCCACGAACCGGCGTCGAGACTCTGGAGTTCGGCCAGCGTCTGTTCGGTCACGGGTTTGTCCAACCCGGCCGTACGTTGGGTGGTTTTGTCGTGAATGACCGCCAGGTGACCGTCGCGAGTGAGGTACACATCCACCTCGACGGCGTCGGCGCCCTGTTCCCACCCCAGCCGTACGGACGCCAGCGTATTCTCCGGCGCATCCGCCGATGCGCCCCGATGGCCGATGATTTCCATGCGAGACTCTCCCTTCTTCCCCTCCGACAGACCCGACCGTCCGGCAACACAACCGAGTCCAGCCAGCAGGCCGGTCAACACGACCACCCCCAGAATCATCCGTTTATGACCACCCGTCCGAAGGCCATTCATCATCCATTCTCCCTATCCAGCGCCTTTTTCCCGATGTCTCGGCGGAAGAAAACGCCCTCGAACTGGATCGTCTCACAGGCCGCGTAGGCCTGACGGATGGCATCGGCCAGCTTCGGCGCGCGGGAAGTGACCCCCAGGACACGCCCGCCGCTGGTCACCACCTGTCCCTCTTTTTCAGCCGTCCCGGCGTGGAACACCACCGTCCCCGGCTGGTGGACCTGGTCGAGTCCCGAAATGACCTTCCCCTTTTCATAGGAACCGGGATACCCGCCCGAGGCCAGCACCACACAGACCGCCGGATCGGAATCCCACTCCAGTTTCAATTCGTGCAACCGCCCCTCGACAATCGCCTCGGTCACATCGGCCAGGTCGGTCTTCAGACGCATCAGAAGCGGCTGGGTTTCCGGATCGCCGAAACGGCAATTGAACTCGACCACCCGAGGCCGTCCGTCGCGGCAGATCATCAGACCGGCATACAATACGCCCTTGTAGGGCGTGCCGCGCTTGCGCATCCCGTCCACGGCGCGCTGGAGCACAGTGTCGAAGATTTCCTTCTCGAGCGCGGGCGTCACAACCGGCGCCGGGGAGTAGGCCCCCATCCCGCCGGTGTTCGGTCCCTTGTCGCCATCGTAGGCGGGCTTGTGGTCCTGCGCCGAAGACATCGGCAGCACCGTCACGCCGTCGGTGAACGCCAGCATCGAGGCTTCCTCGCCGTCGAGGAACTCCTCGATGACGATCTCACGGCTCGCCTCGCCGAAAATGGCCCGGTCCAGGTTCTCGCGCACGGCCTCTTCAGCCTCGGCCAGCGTCTGGGCCACAGTCACGCCCTTGCCCGCCGCCAGTCCGCGCGCCTTGATGACATAGGGCGCCGGAAGCGTCTTGAGGTACTCGAGAGCCGGGGCCGATTCGGTGAAATATCGCGCGGCGGCTGTCGGGATGCCCGCTTCCAGCATGAAATCCTTACAGAAGACCTTGCTCCCCTCGAGCTGCGCCGCCGCCTTCGACGGACCGCACACCCGCAGGCCGTCCGCCTCGAAGGCGTCCACCATTCCGTCCACCAGCGGCTGTTCCGGACCGACAAACGTCAGGTCAATCCCCTGCTCGCGCACGAACCGCCGCGCCTCGGCAAAATCCCCCCCGAGTTTCAGACTCACGCACTGCGCCTTGGGCGTGGCCGCGATCCCCGGATTGCCCGGGGCGCAATAAACCCGCTCGACCCGCGGCGACTGCGCGAATTTCCAAACCAGAGCATGTTCCCGCCCCCCACTGCCGATCACCAGTACTTTCATGGTTCCTCTATCCCTTTCCGGGGTTTCGTTCCTCCATCCGGTGGAGTATTTCTCAATCAGGTAACAAAGGCCCCCCGCTCACGCAAGCATTTTGCCGTAAAACGGGTCCCTCAACTGGGTACATCTTGAAAGTGTTACACGACGGAAGTACATATACCCGTTTCCACATACAGAAAAAAATCCCTGAAAGGGATTGAGATACGCTAGCCCAAGGCAGAGCGAAGCGACGCCCTGGGTTCCGGTTCTCTCTTTTCTGTGCCCTGAAAGGGCACAACACCATTCCGGAAATTCCCCTTTTTGTTGAACCCTTTCAGGGTTCGATTCGGTAAGATTCTTTCCCCAGGGCGACGCTTCGCTCTGCCCTGGGCTGTCGTATGTATAAGCCCTTCAGGCTTTTCTTGTGTCTGGTGCGCCGATGTTTCTATCGTGCTCCTGTTTTCGGTCTGTGCCCCAAGGGAACACTTTCAAGATTGTTCCCCCTCACTCGCATTTCTCCCCCAACAGCGTGTGCGAAGCGCCCTCGGTGATCCGGACCTGAACCAGGTGACCCTGGTCGCGCAGGTCGCCGTCGAAGACCACACACTTGTCCCCCCGGGTACGCCCCATCAGGCGCGCCTGACCGGCAATCGGGTGGTCGGAATTGCGCCGGGCCGGCCCCTCGACCAAGACCTCGAGCGTCTGCCCTTCGAGCGCCTGATTCTTCTCGACCGAAATCCGCTCCTGCAGGGTGATGAGCTCCGCCAAGCGCTCCTTCTTGACCTCCACCGCCACGTCGTCGTCCCACGTGGCGGCGCGGGTCCCCTCGCGCGGGTTGTAGAAGAACGTAAACGCCGAGTCGAACCCCACTTCGCGCACCAGATCCAGGGTCTGGCGGTAGTCGTCGTCCGACTCGCCCGGAAACCCGACGATCAGGTCGGTCGTGAGGGTCGCGTCGGGAATCTCGGCCCGGATGGCCCGGATCAGGTCCAGGTATTTCTCACGCGTGTACCCGCGGTTCATCCGCTCGAGCACGCGGTTGCTGCCCGACTGCGCGGGCAGGTGAAAATGTTCGCACACCTTGCCGTTGCGCGCCACCGCCTCGATCTGGCGCAGCCCCGCGTCGCGCGGGTGCGACGTGATGTACCGGATGCGCAACAGTCCCTCGATCTCCTGAACCCGCCCGAGCAGGTCCGCGAAATCGAGCGCGTGGCCGTCCGAACCTTCCGAGCGCGGCGCGTGGGTCTTCCAGCCGTCCTGATTGTTCGGGTCGCCACGCCAGGCGTTGACGTTCTGTCCCACCAGCGTGATCTCGCGACACCCGCACCGCACCAGTTCCGTGATTTCGTCCACAATGGTGCCCAACGGACGGCTCTTCTCGCGCCCGCGCACCGCCGGCACGATGCAGTACGAGCACCAGTTGTTGCACCCCTGCATGATCGTCACCAGCGCCCGCAACTCGCTCCGGCGCACGGGCGCGCCCGCCGCCTGATACGGCTCGTCGTACTCGTCGGTACAGGCGACCGGCTCGCCCCCGGCCAGCAGGTGATCGAGCAGGGCCGACAGGTTCGGAATCGCGCGGGTCCCGAGAACCAGGTCCAGATGCGGCGCCCGCTGGAGCAGCCCGGCAGCCTCGCGCTGCGCCAGACACCCGCACACCCCCAGAATCCGCTCCGGTTTCGCCTTCTTGAGCGCCTTGAGCGCGTCAATGCGCCCCAGCGCGCGCTGTTCGGCGCTGGCCCGGACGATGCAGGTGTTGAACAGCAGCACATCGGCGTCTTCCTCGGCCTCGACGGGTTTCCACCCGCGCGCCTCAAGGATGCCCGCCATGACCTCCGAGTCGTAGGCGTTCATCTGACACCCGAACGTGACAATCTTGTAGGTTTCCAAAGCCATGAAACGTCTTGTCCTTCGTTTTTTTCTTCGACTGGTCGGTCCGATTCGCCTGATCCGTCGGATCAGTCCGATCCTTTCGTCACCGCCCCATCTTCAGGGCGATCTTGATCAGATCCTCGACGGCAAGGTCCTGCCCTTCGGCCTCACGCAGCGCCATCGCCACATTGCGCGACGCCACCGCGGGCGAAAACCCGAGCGACTGAAGCGCCGCCACCGCGTCATTGAAAATACTCGGTTCGCTCGCGACCGGAGCCGACACAGCGGCCGCCGACAGTTTCGCGTCGGGACGCGGCGCCTCGGACGCGGCCAGAGGCGTCAGCAGCGGCGCCCGGCTCTTCAGTTCCAGCATCAACCGTCCGGCCTTCTTCGGCCCGATCCCCGACACACTGGTCAGCATACTCACGTTCCCGGTCTGCAGGGCCGACAACAACTCGCGGATCGAGAGCGTTGAAAGCATATCGAGCGCCGTGCGCGGCCCCACCCCGGAAATATCGCGAAAAATCTCGAACGCGTCGCGCTCCGCCACGGTCGCAAAACCATAGAGCGCCAGCAGATCCTCGCGCACCACCATCGCCACGTGCAGTTCGGTCTCTTCCCCTTCGGCGGGCAGGCGCGTCAGGGTCGAACGCGGCACGTCGAGGCCATAGCCCACCCCCCCGACATCCAGTACCACATGCTCTTCCTTGACGCGAAGCAACTTGCCCCGCAGGTATTCAATCATCATGGCCGAATCTTTCGGATACCGGGATACCCTGACCGAAACGTCAGGGGGCACACGGGTAAAACGCATGTTTCAATGGACACGCGACGGAATCGGACCCGTTGGATCGGCCCCTTTCTTACGCGTCGCGCGGCGTCAGGAGCGTCACGTGGTCCTTGTTCACCGCCACCATCGGCGCTTCATGCACCAGTTGTCCGCCGTCGAGCGTATAGACGCGCGCGTTCTCGATCGCCTCGAACTTGCGGTCCGTCACGTTCAACTTGTCGCTCAACTGTTCGCCCTTGAGGAGAATCAGGTTACCTTCGATGCGATGGGTGCGCGTGTAGAGCACCACCGCGCACGGGTTCTTGTCCATGGTCATGGGAAAAACACAATCCTTCCTTGCAAACATGGGGAGAGGCGCCGATTTCCGGATAAAAACACCCCGCCCGCCTGGGAACACCCACCCGGATCTCCCCGGCAAATCCCACTGTAGCGTACCCGGACACAAAGTTCAACGGCAGAAGGGTGGGGGCAAAAGCGGGAAAACAGGACGGGGAGTCGCAGAAAACGCCCCGCTCAGAGCGCCTCAAACTTCTCGCACAAACAGGGACTCGGAATTCTGAGAATCAGGGACGGTTCCGATAAGCAACACGGCCTTCGGTCTCAAATGGACAAACATGCGGGAACCTTTATCCTGGATTTCCAGGTTTCTACCGCCCGTATCGCGACATCGGGTAACCAGCCAGAAAAGAACCAGAACCAGATACTTTATTCTGTTCGGAAAAGTCACAGAAAATATCCAAAACCGGTTCAGGCGCCTATTCCGACCGGATGACTCCCCGAAAAATTCACACCCCGAGAAGTCGGACCGGTTTCGAAGCACAGCGTCCCGGCTCCTTTGAAGACCGGTCCAGGACACAAAACAAACAGATGGAAATAAACGAGTTATATCGAAAGCACCTTCGCTCTCCTCTCATTCCCGCCAAGACCCAGAACCCTTTTCCCAAGGCACTTCGGCAACAATTTGCCGGGTGTCTCCATCGGGATGTGATCGTTTCTTGACAGCCCCCGAATGGGGGGTTATAGTCGGAACACCTTGAACTGAAGAAAACAGGGCAAGGCAGGCACTGGGGGTTTGAGGGCGTGGATTCGGGGCATGAGGCGGAATCGGTATGCAGGTCGTGGTCAATGGGAAAGCCACAGAAGTGCGCGACGGAGCGGCAGTGCCGGACGTGCTGGACCAGTTGGGCCTGACCGGCCAGCGCCTGGCCCTGTTGCTGGATGGCGAAGTGGTGCGGAAAGCGGATTTTCCCCAGACACGCCTGAACGAAGGAGCGGTTGTGGAAATCATCCAGATGGTGGGCGGCGGTTGATACGGACGCCACGAACCGCAAGAAGACGAAGACCGTTCCATATTTCATGAAGGATATCGAGATGGCAGAAAACAAAGTGTTGAAGATTGGCAATCGGGAGTACAAGTCGCGCCTGTTGGTGGGCACGGGAAAATACGAAACATTTCCGATCATGGAAGAGGCGTTGCGCGAGTCGGGCGCCGAGATCGTCACGGTGGCGTTGCGCCGGGTGGACATGTCGAAACGGGGAAACGAAAACCTGCTCGACGTGCTGATCCGCGGCGGCTATACGATCCTGCCGAATACGGCCGGGTGCTTCAACCGCGCCGACGCCATCAAGGTGGCGCATCTGGCGCGGGAACTTGAAATCGGCGATCTGGTCAAACTGGAAGTGCTGGGCGACGAGCGGACGCTGCTGCCGGACGTGACCGCGACACTCGACGCCACAAAGCAACTGGCCGACGAGGGGTTCACCGTCATGGCCTACACAAACGACGACCCGGTGATGGCCGTTCGGCTTCAGGAAGCGGGCGCGGCAGTCGTGATGCCCGCCGGAGCGCCGATCGGGTCGGGCCGGGGAATCCTGAACCCCAGCTACATCCGTTTCTGCGTCGAGGCGCTGACGGTGCCGTGTATCGTGGACGCAGGCGTGGGTACGGCGTCGGACGTGGCCAGGGCGTTTGAACTGGGCGTGGACGGGGTGTTGCTCAACACGGCGATCGCGCAGGCGCAGGATGCCGTGGGCATGGCCCGGGCACTGCGGCTGGCTTCCGAAGCGGGACGCCTGGCGTTTCTCTCGGGCCGGATTCCGAAAAAACCCTACGCCTCGGCGAGCAGCCCGATTCTGGATTTCTGAGAAAAAGACCGGGCCGCAAACGGCCAGCTTCAGGAGAGTGTTTTCGTATGCCTTTGAAAGAACTGACAGAACTGATCGCCAAGTACGAGGAAACGCGCCTGGAGCATGATCGAGAGATCACACGGCTGGAAGGCCGGTTGGATACTTTTGAAAACTCGCGTAATGAAATCCTGAAAGTGGTGGCCGGGGACAACGCCAACGATGAAGCGCGTCAGCGTCTGGACAAGGAAGATGCGCGCATTGATGAGTTGAAGAAAAAGATCGCCGAGGAGCAGGACAAGGAACGCAAGAAATTGCTCGCCCTGAAGACCAAAATCCTCCAGACACAGGAAAATGTGGTCAAAAACCTGCAACGCAGCGTACAGGACCGTCACGAGCAGTTGCAGGAACTGCGCGAATCGTTGATCCCCGAGGCGGAACAGCGGGTGGCCGATTTGCGCGAGACCGAACGCCAGATCGAAAAAGAAGTGGCCGACCTGCAGAAACAATCCCGCAAGGCCAGTGCGCTGGTCGTGGGCGATCTTTTCCGGGAATAAATCCGATGACCCCCTCGCGGCCCGGACCCTGGGGCCTCTACCTGCTTTCCGATGACGAAATGGTGCGAAGTGAACGCTTCCCCGCCTTGGTGCGGGAAGCGGCGGCGGCGGGTTTGCGGGTGGTGCAATTGCGCGCCAAAGACCTCGATCCGGAGGTGGTCGAACGGGTGGGTCTGGAACTCCGCCAGATCACCCATGCCACCGGGATTCAATTCATCGTCAACGACGATCCCTGGCTGGCGCTGCATCTGAACGCCGATGGAGTCCATGTGGGCCAGGGGGATATTTCCCCGCTCGAGGCGCGCCTGATCGTCGGGCCCGACAAACTCGTGGGTTTCTCCACCCACAATCGCGAACAGATTGAACAGGCGCAGGAACTGCCGGTGGATTACATCGGCGTGGGACCCGTCTTTCCCACCGTCTCGAAAGAATTTCCCGATCCGGAAACGGGAGTCGAACTGATCGAATGGGCCTGCCGGAACAGCCGCTTGCCCGCCGTGGCAATCGGGGGCATTGCGCTCGACAACGTCGAGTCGGTTCTGGCCACCGGAGCGGAAAATGTCGCCGTGATTTCCGCGATCTGCGGGGCCGCCGATCCGGTCGGCGCCGTCCGGGAATTCCTGGAACGCATCGAGTCTTTTCAGAAAAAAACGCAGGACCCCGGGGAAAACGCTCCACGCTGATCGGTAGAGTGGACAGGCAGACGAAACGCAACGCCGGAATGGACTCCACGGGAACAAAATCCACCGGGATTGAGTTCACCGAAAGGACGGCCACCCGGTCTCCAGCCCGTCCACCCGCTCCACAATTCCCCCTAAAAGGGGGTTTTCCGGGAGGGCGGGCGTCCTCGCCCGCCTGAAAAAAAACATACTCAGACCGGACGTTCAACGGCGGTTAATCAGCGATGGGAAGGC